>JACZQS010000056.1 GCA_022545625.1 Pseudomonadota bacterium | reverse complement strand
CCACGCTTGGGGTAGTACCCGAAGATTGGGTTGGTGATAATCTTTTTGGCAACGTCTCGGCGATTTCCGGCGAGGGTGTCGCCAAACTGCTCGATGCAATATTGCTTCAATCCGAGGTACTCGAGCTCAAAGCGGTCGATAAGGGCAATGCCAAGGGTATAGTAATCGAGGCCACGCTCGATAAAGGCCGCGGACCAGTCGCAACAGTCCTGGTGCAATCGGGCGAATTGAAAAAGGGTGAAATTCTACTGGCCGGCATCCAATATGGGCGTATTCGGGCGATTTATGATGAATCGGCAAACCTGATTAAATCGGCTGGCCCCTCGATGCCGGTTGTGGTGTTGGGTCTCTCCGGTGTTCCAAATGCGGGTGACGAGGTTTTCGTCGTTGAAAACGAGCGTAAGGCGCGCGAATTTGCGCAAACGCGAGAAGCAAAAATTCGCGAGACCAAATTGGCCGATCAACAGACGGCCAAACTTCAGGGTATATTCGATGCGATGACCGAAGGCGAGGTGGCAGAAGTTAATATACTGATAAAAACAGACGTACAGGGAAGCTCAGAAGCGATTCGCGATGCCCTGAATAAATTATCAACCGACGAAGTACGCGTCAAACTGATTGCTACCGGTGTCGGTGGCATCAATGAATCAGACATCAATCTGGCTGCAGCCTCGTCGGCCATTGTAATCGGTTTTAATGTCCGTGCCGATGCCGCGGCAAAACGCATTGCTGGCGATTATGGCGTCGATATCCGCTACTATAGCGTCATATACAACATCATCGATGATACCAAGGCTCTCCTGTCGGGCTTGCTGAAACCGGAATTGCAGGAAAATATCATTGGGCTAGCCGAGGTGAAAGACATATTCCGCTCGCCCAAGTTCGGTGATGTGGCCGGCTCTATCGTAGTCGAAGGTGTTGTCCGCAAAGGTCAGCCGATCCGCGTGTTGCGCGATAATGTCGTTATTTACGAAGGTGAGCTCGAATCCTTACGTCGCTTCAAGGATGCTGTCGAAGAAGTCCGAATGGGGACCGAATGCGGGATCGCGGTAAAAAATTACACCGACGTGCGTGTGGGTGATCAAATAGAGGTATTTGAACGGATTGAAGTGGCGCGCACACTCGACTGATGCCTAAGGATTACCCACGTAGCGACCGCCTGGCCTCGCAAATTCAGCGGGAACTGGCTGACCTGGTTCGCAATAGCCTAAAAGACCCGCGCCTGTGCTCCCCCAGCATATTGGAGGTTCGGGTCAGCAAAGATATTTCCCAGGCCAAGGTTTATTTCAGCGTTTTAAATCCGGATGATGCGGAACAAAGCCTTCACGCACTAAAGCGTGCGAGTGGATATTTACAGCGTGAAATTGGCAAGGTGCTGAAATCTCGTATTACCCCAAAGCTGGTTTTTATCTACGATGATTCCGATATTCGCGGGCGCACCATGTCGGAGTTGATAGATTCGGCTATAGCCAGGGATAATTCGAAATCCGGGGATTAGGTTTGGACCCGCATATCCCAATCGATTATTTTAAAACCTTAGTCCACAGGTTACGGTTCCGCCTATGGGGAAATGCGGGCTGATGGGTCGCGGTGCTCGCAAACCCCAGGGCTTCAGGGATGTCGATGGAATTCTGTTGCTCGACAAACCGACAGGTATTAGTTCCAACAGGGCCTTGCAAAATACACGGTTTTTATTCAAAGCAAATAAGGCAGGCCATACTGGCAGTCTTGATCCTTTAGCCTCGGGCGTATTGCCAATTTGTTTTGGCGAGGCCACTAAATTTTCCAATTACCTGCTCGATGCGAGTAAATCCTATCGAGCCTTGTGTCAACTCGGTAAAACCACGTCGACAGGCGATGCCGAGGGCGACATTACTTCGGATGTTCCGGTACAGGTCGATGCCCGGGATGTACAGCGGGTACTCACTCGATTGACTGGCAGGGTGGAGCAAATTCCGCCGATGTATTCAGCGGTCAAGCACCAGGGACAAAGGCTTTATAAGCTGGCGAGGAAGGGTAAGGTGGTAGATCGTAGCCCGCGCCAGGTTGAAATCTATTCCCTGGAGATGATTGCATTGAGTGACAACAGACTCGAAATCGATGTTCACTGTTCTAAGGGTACCTATATTCGGACCCTGGCGGAAGATATCGGCAAGGCCCTCGGATGTGGGGCGTTTCTGGCCCGTCTCGAACGAACAGGCGTACACCCGTTCTGGGAAAAAGACTGTTATAGCCCAGACCAGCTGTGCACGATATCAGAGCAGGGTATGGATAGTCTCGATCAATGCCTGTTGCCGGTGAATAGCGCGCTGGTGGATCTACCGGAGTTCATCCTGGACTCTTTGGCGGTGAGTAATTTGAAACAGGGGCAGGCTGTGCAGATAAACAGGACTCCGCTATCTGGCCTGCTTAATCTGGTCAGCGAAAATGGGCAATTTATCGGCATAGGTGAGGTCGATTCTGATGGTAAATTATCACCAAAAAGACTAATGAATACAGCAAGATAGCTGCACTCCAGGGCGACCGGTCGGATAACTAACCGAATTCATGTGAAAGTCCTTGTTACTACCTGCCCAGATAGGTAGAATACCTGCCTTTTTCGGGTCTACGAGGTTTAATCCATGTCGATGTCAGCTGAGCAGAAAAGCACAGTCATCGCTGAACACCAGCAGGGTGACGGTGATACCGGATCACCAGAGGTACAGGTTGCTTTATTAAGCCATCAAATCAGTCATTTGACTGAGCATTTCAAGATACATATTCATGACCACCATTCCCGCCGCGGTTTGCTGAAGATGGTAAACCAGCGTCGCAATTTACTGGATTATTTGAAATCCAAAAATGCCCAGCGATACAAGGATCTGATTGGGAAATTAGGTCTACGTCGATAACCAAAGAGAGTCAGTGTGAATCCAATAAAAAAGACATTTCAGTACGGCGAGCATCAAGTTACGCTGGAAACAGGTGAAATTGCGCGTCAGGCAAGTGGTGCAGTTATTGTCAGTATGGCCGAAACCGTGGTAATGGTTAGCGTGGTGGGATCCAGGGACTCGGATCCGAATCGTGGTTTCTTTCCTCTGACCGTTGATTACCAGGAAAAAACCTACGCGGCGGGTAAGATCCCGGGTGGATTCTTCAAGCGTGAAGGACGTCCCAGCGAAAAGGAAACCTTAACCTGCCGACTGATCGACCGACCAATTAGACCGTTATTCCCCAAAGGCTACATGAACGAAACCCAGGTTATTGCAATGGTGGTTTCGATGAACAATGAAATTAACCCGGATATCCTCGCATTGCTAGGTACTTCCGCGGCCATCTCGATATCAGGCCTGCCGTTTAACGGTCCGATAGGCGCCGCACGAGTCGGTTACCACGATGGCCAGTACCTGCTCAATCCGACAGCGACCCAACTTGAAGAATCCGAACTCAACCTGGTGGTTGCCGGAACTGAAAACGCGGTATTAATGGTCGAATCGGAAGCTAAATGTCTTTCCGAGGAAATTATGCTCGGCTCAGTCGTATTTGGGCATGAGCAAATGCAAACTGCCATCCAGGCGATAAAAGAATTCAGCGCAGAAGTCAATCACGCTTCCAGGGAATGGCAGGCACCCGAGTCGGATGACGCACTCAACGAATCAGTGAACAGCCAGTGCGCGGCCGATATTGCCCAGGCTTATACCATTGCCAACAAAATGGAACGCCAGGACAGGCTCGCCGAAATTCGGGCAACTGCCGTGGCAGCGCTGGTCAGCGACGCGGAAGATTCGGTCGATGAATCTTCGGTGCGCAGCGCAATATCGAAGCTCGAAAAGAGCACTGTACGCAACCGTATTATTGCTGGTGAACCACGTATCGACGGCCGCGATACCAAAACGGTACGCCCGATCTTCATTCGTGTAGGCGTATTACCAAGAACTCACGGCTCTGCCCTGTTCACACGCGGTGAAACACAGGCCATTGTAGTCACGACTCTCGGGACTGGTCGCGATGCACAGCTGGTCGACGCCCTGGAAGGCACATACAAAGAAAACTTTATGATGCATTACAATTTTCCTCCTTATAGCGTCGGCGAAGTCGGCCGTGTAGGAACACCGAAGCGTCGCGAAATTGGACATGGACGACTGGCAAAGCGCGGACTCCTGGCAGTCATGCCTTCAGTTGACGACTTCCCCTACGTGATTCGTGTCGTCTCGGAAATAACCGAGTCTAACGGTTCTTCGTCGATGGCCAGCGTATGCGGTGCCAGCCTTGCAATGATGGACGCCGGTGTGCCCTTGAAAGCACCGGTAGCCGGTATCGCCATGGGCCTAATTAAAGAAGGCGATGAATTCGCAGTCTTGACCGATATCCTCGGTGATGAAGATCATCTCGGCGATATGGATTTCAAGGTCGCGGGAACCGCCGAGGGTATAACCGCATTGCAGATGGACATCAAGATTGACGGAATTACCACCGAGATCATGAGCAAGGCGCTCGAGCAGGCGAAAGAAGGCCGCATGTTCATTCTCGGCGAGATGGCCAAGATTCTTACCGAAGGCCGTGAGGAGATGTCTGAGTATGCGCCGCGACTGATAACCTTCAAGATTAATCCCGAGAAGATTCGTGACGTCATTGGCAAAGGCGGGTCGACCATTCGCGCGATCACCGAAGAAACTGGTGCCACTATCGAGATAGACGATGACGGTATGGTAAAAATTGCCTCGGTCGAAAAAGCAGCTGGCGAGGAAGCACGACGCCGCGTAGAAATGGTGACTGCCGATGTTGAGGTTGGCGTTATCTATGAAGGAAAGGTTGCCAAGATTATGGATTTTGGCGCATTCGTAAATATCTTGCCGGGTAAGGACGGCCTGGTGCATATTTCGCAGATATCGGATGAACGTGTCGAAAATGTCAGCGATAAATTGACTGAAGGCGATATCATCAAGGTCAAGGTACTCGAAGTTGACCGACAGGGTCGAATCCGATTGAGCATGAAGGCGGTGACTGAAGAAGAGGCCGCCACCGCCTAGGTCTAGTAAAGTAAAAATAATAAAAGGGGAACCATGTTCCCCTTTTTTATGCCTGGTCGATAATAGCGGTTCGATATCAACTTCTGTAGATAAATTTTAATTCAAGGTAAACGCAGGCAATAAACCGGACCTAACCCTCCGGCGGATTACCCTGCTTGCGATTTATTTCCCATTCAGGTGACGTTTTAGCGATTTTGATGTCTGAACAGGAGTATGAGCGATTTAATCCTCTCTTCTCTGGGCAACAGCATTTTGGGAACTGTCCTTTTTGCCCTGGCTGCGGCGCTGACTTTTTTGATGTTTTATGTGTGGAAGTTTCCCTACGACCATGAAAAGTCGCACAGCCTTGCACCACCCGCTAGCATTACTACGCATCGCCTGCTGGGTTACCTCTATGTGGTGATTTACCTCTACATCATGTGGAACATGGTACCCAGGTTATGGAGTTATCAAATAGAGCTGCCCGCACGTACTGTCATGCATCTCACACTGGGTATCTTGATCGGCGCGTTGCTGGTTATCAAGATAGTCATTGTACGATATTTCAAGCACATGGAAGCCAGACTGGCACCGATCCTGGGGAGCGGGCTTTTCATTTGCACATTTTTGCTGGTTGCCCTGGTATTGCCGTTTTCGTTACGTGACGTGTACCTCGAAAGTACAGCCCTGGGCGATAAATCAATGGTTGAATCTCGAGTCAAGCGGGTGCGTGAACTTTTACCGGTCGCAGGTTTGGAAGATAGCGAACTGTTAAACGAACTATCTTCGAAAAAGGGGCTCATTATGGGTCGTCGAATACTGACGGCGAAATGCGTTCAATGCCACGATTTGAGAACAGTGTTAGCTAGACCACGGACACCCAAAGCCTGGCAGCAAACTATTGCACGCATGGCTAATCGATCGACAATTCTCAATCCGATTACCGAGAAAGATCAGTGGTATGTCACCGCCTATCTGATTGCCGTTTCACCCACGCTCCAGGAAACCTTGAAACAGAGGCGTAAGATGGAAGCGATAACGATCAAATCTGCTGAAAACATGGTGTCAGTTGTAAAACCGGGAGAGGCAGACGATTCAAAATATGATCCTGTCACCGCAAAGGCTTTATTCGAACAAAAATGCTCGCAATGTCATAATTTTGACCAGGTCACAGCGTCACCACCTGGGACTAAATTGGAGGTTATCGCGCTGGTGCAAAGAATGGTTGGTAACGGTTTGACTGCCAGTGAGTCAGAGTTAAATACAATTATTCAATACCTGAGCAAAACATATACTAAAAAGTCGTCGCAAATCGAACAGCAACGGCTGGATGGGGATGAAATGGTAACCGGGCAACTAGCGCTCAACAGCCAGATTTTTATCGAAGGCATGGAAAATTATACCAAAAGACACTGTATCGACTGTCATGGACCAGCAGGGAAGCACCCTGTACAGCCAAACTACCCAGTACTTGGGGGCCAGAATAAGAAATATCTGATTCGACAATTCAAAGATATAAGGGATGGAACGCGTAGTAATAGTGTAACCACGATTATGCGGGCTATCGTTCAGGATGTCACAGATCAGGAAATAGCATCGATTGCCGACTATTTATCCGGCCAGTAATACAGGATCGTAGGTCAATAATCTGACCTGTCAATTTACAGTAGTTTAAATACAGTACCGCAATAGGGACACCTGGTTTCACCACCATTTTCAGCCACGGGTATATAAACCCGGGGATGCGAATTCCACAGACTCGAACCTTCCACCGGACAATGTATCGGCAAATCCTCCGCTTTAACCTCTATCGAGGTTTTTGTGTTCGGCGTTGAATAATCGCTTTGATGGGCTGCCGTATCTGGATTTACCATAGCGCCCGATCTTATTTGATAAAGGTTAACAAATCGAGATGTTTTTCGTTGCGACCGTGGACCAGGTCAAAATAGGCAGATTGTAACTGCTCGGTGATTGGCCCCCGCGAGCCATTGCCGATAGCACGGTTGTCGAGCTCCCTGATCGGTGTAACTTCGGCGGCAGTCCCGGTAAAAAAAGCCTCGTCGGCGATGTAAACTTCGTCGCGGGTGATGCGCTTTTCGACAATTTCGAGACCCGCATCGGTGGCAAGTGTCAAAACTGTCTTACGTGTAATTCCATTTAATGCCGAGGTAATCTCGGGCGTAAAGATAATGCCATCTCGAATTACAAAGATATTTTCACCGCTGCCCTCAGCCACATAACCTTCAGGATCAAGTAACAGGGCCTCGTCGTAACCGTCGTCAAGGGCCTCTCCCAGTGCCAGCATCGAATTAATATACTGGCCATTGGCCTTAGCCCTGGTCATGGCAATGTTGACATGGTGTCGAGTAAATGATGAAGTTTTGATTCGAATGCCGTTTTTCAGTGCTTCCTTGCCGAGGTAGGCGCCCCATTCCCAGGCGGCGACAATACAATGTACACTGAGATTGTCGGCGCGCAGCCCCATCCCTTCGGAACCGTAAAAACACATCGGGCGAATATAGGCGCTTTTCAGCTTGTTTTCGCGCACCGCTGCAATTTGTGCGTCAATCAACTGCTGTTCGTTGTAGGGTAGTTTCATTCCCAGAATCTTGCATGAATCCACCAGTCTTTTGGTATGTGCCTGTAGCGCGAAAATGGCGGTACCCTGGTCGGCATGATAAGCCCGTACACCCTCGAAACAACCCATCCCATAGTGCAGCGTGTGGGTTAACACATGTACATTTGCCTCTCTCCAGGCAACCATTTCACCATCGAACCAGATGACACCATCGCGATCGGCCATTGACATTACGTTTTCTCCAACAGGTCTTTAAAACACTCGTTCCAGCAATTGATGACATGCTTAACTTCCGACGCGATAATATCGGATTCAATTTCAGCAGGTTTGTTTTGCAACACCGTTTCATGCAAGCAACCATGGTAAGCCTGATAAATATCAGTCAACTGGAATTGCGAGCAGGAAATAAGTTCTAACCGAAATAACTCGTTAAGCAAACCAATATTATCAGAATATGATGTGATTGAAGCAACTTTATTTGCATATAACAGTGTCCAGAATTGCACCATGAATTCGATATCGACCATACAGCCGAGTGAGTGTTTAAGGTTTTTGAATTCTCCCTCCGAGGGCTTTTGGTATTTATACATTTTGACGCGCATTTCATAAATATCACGCTGTAGTTCTTTCAACTCGCGGGGCCTTGTCAAAATCTCGGCCCGTAAGCGATTAAACTCGGGTTCAATGTTTGTACTGCCCGCGACATACCGTGCGCGTATCAACGCCTGGTGTTCCCAGGTCCAGGCCTTGTCTAGCTGGTATCGACGGTATGCCTCGAGCGATGATACCAGCAGCCCCGATGATCCTTCCGGTCGTAACCGTGAATCGATTTCATACAGTTTTCCCGAGCCTGTCAGAACGCTGGTCATAGAAATGATTTTTTGCGCCAGACGCGCAAAATAGACCGAATTATCGATACTTTTCGGGCCCTGCGTAATTTGCTCCTCAGCTGCCGAGCTATGCAGAAATATGATATCCAGGTCGGACTGGTAATGCATTTCACGTCCACCCAGTTTTCCATATCCAATGATCGCGAATTCAGCAGATTGAGATTTACCTTGTCGAATAAAGCCCGGTGCCCCGTATTGCTCCTGCATCCTGTTGCTCGCCAGGCGATAGACCGCCTGCAATACAATTTCAGCCAGCTCCGACAGGTAAAGCCCGACATCGGTGGTACTGATTTCTTCTGACAGTTCAGCGACAGCGATAACGATGGTCTGCTCGCGTTTAAAAAGTCGCAGCACGTCGAGTTCGAGTTCCTCATCTCCGATCACGTTATCGAGCTGGATTTTCAGGTTCTGTTGCAGCACAGACTGGTTAAAGCGTTGAGCCGGTTCGCCTGCCTGGATCAAGTTCTCGAGCAGCATCGGATAGTTGGCTACTTCCTGTGCTATCCATTCGCTTTCATCGAACAGGTTTACCAGTTTTTCGAGAAGGGCAGAATTTTGATACAGCAGTTCAAAATATACGCTGCGGCCGGCTATCGAGGAAAACAGGTTTAGCAGGCGTTCAAATAATTTCTGCTGCTGGCTACTTTGGGTGATTGCATTTAAAATTCCTGGTAGCAAAGTGCTGAATCGCTGCTTGGCCCTGGCCGACATAAAGCCCCAGGCTTTGGAGACAAAAAACTGCTTTATCCTGGCGTTAATTTGATCCGGTCTGTCCAGGCCGATCGATTCAATAAAATCAATTTGTGCCGCCTCGGCTGCCTCATCACCGATAGTTTCACCTATCACGATTTCTGGCCGGGCTTCATCCTCGCGTTTAAATAACTCGGTGAAGTGAGTGTTAACCTTCTGTCGATGGCTTTGCAATTGATCTTTGAGTGCCTGCCAGTTCGCGTACCCCATGGTTTTGGCAATGCGATTTTGTGACACTGGGTTAGCAGGACAGTCATGGGTTTGTTCGTCGCCCAACATCTGGATTCTGTTTTCCAGCTGGCGCAGGAATATATAGCCTTCGTAGAGGTCATCTACCGCGTCTGGGGTTACCAGATTCTGGCTTTGCAATACCTTGAAACAGTGGAATATCTCAGTGCTTTGTAATTGCTGGTTACGACCACCCCGGAGGATCTGAAATGCCTGAACGAAAAATTCGATTTCCCTGATACCGCCGTAACCGAGCTTTATATTATCCTGCATGTTGCGCGATCCGGCCTGGAGATTGATCTTGTCTTTCAGAGCAGCGAGTCCTTCAAACACCCGATAATCATGGTACTTGCGATACACGAACGAGATTAAAATAGATGCCAGGTACCGCCGGCTTTGCTCGCTGCCAGTTAATACTCGCGCCTTGACCATGGCGTACTGTTCCCATTCGCGTCCGTGCAATTGATAATAATGCTCGAGTGCTGCATGGCTGATAACGACTGGACCAGAGTCTCCCCAGGGTCGCAGTCGCAGGTCAACCCGATAAACAAAACCATCCTCGGTAGACTCGTTAAGTAGTGGGGTGAATAAACGCGTAACACGGGTAAAAAATTCCTGATACGATAGTCGTCCGTAACCGTCGAGCTCCCCGTCGCTTTCGTAGCAGCCAATTACATCGAGATC
>JACZQS010000327.1 GCA_022545625.1 Pseudomonadota bacterium | reverse complement strand
CGCGCGGGTGAAATGCGCGAGGTGGGTCTGGTTAGTACGCTAGACCCGGACTACATCGATCTCGACGGGCAATTTCTAATTTGTGATGCCGCGGGTACCAGTAATGATGACCTGTGTACAGGTGCCGCCCTGGTGTTTGGCCGACCGCACGCTGCCGGTGGCCCTTATGCAGGCGCACCGTTTGTGTTGCTATCTCAGGGTAAAAACTGGAACGAAGGGGTTGCTGCGGGGGACGAACTAGAAAACATCGGCGCTGAACTAACTCTTACCGATCTCGCCATGGCTAACGGCCCCAGTGGTAACCAGTACCTGCTAAAAGATGTATCGACTAACGAAACCACTTTTGTGCGCAGAATCACCGGCTTTGCTGATGACTTCGATGATGTTGTTAAATGGGTGTCGCCGAATATCCTCTACTCGAAAATGATCGAAGCCGGCCAGTTGCCCTGAACTGGTTGTTTTTTTTAATCCTGCAGATGCTGAAATAAAGTAAAGCAAACCTTGCCGGTTTCATTCCGGCTGAGCTCCAGTTCGAAGCCGAAGGTATGCGCCATTATGGCCGCCTGGTAAAGCCCTATACCCATGCCGCTTCCACCCGATATGTGTTGTTTAAACAGGGTGTCGACGATGTTTTCTTCTACCGGTGCGCCATCGTCGCATACCGATAATTCCATTGTTTTTTCATTGCATGCCAGTCGTATCACTACCGCTTTGACCGATGGTTTGCTTAACGCATTGTTGATTAAATTATCGATGACGCTATCGAATAAATCGACCGGCAGCGGAATATTATTTTCTATGTCGCTGTGAATCGTGATGCGCGAATTTGATTCGTGCTCGGTTTCAAGTTTTTCTATCCATTGACTGCAATCGACTAGTTTTATCTGGGTGCCCAGTTCGGGCGCCTTTAATCGATCCAGGGTACTTTCCAGGCGCGCGCTGATCTGGGTCAAATTAGTCTGCAATAATTTCTGGTGTTTTTGCGAATCCTGGTTCATCTCGAGGATATTCAACGAGGTTTTGATCGACTGTAGAATATTTTTCACATCATGGGTCAGGCGCGCACCGGTATGGTGTATGGTCGAGAAGTGTTCATGGGTGCGAACTTTTTCCTGGTTGAGCTTGGACAGGTAAAATTGATAGGCCATTCGAATTAACAGGATGGTGTGTTGTTCCAGTGCGGTGCCGGGATGGGATTTGAAATATACCTGGGCTTTTGCCTTCTCACCCAGGGTGTAATCTAGCCTGGTACCGTGCTTTTCGCCCACGGTAATTTTATAGCTTTTAAAATCCCAATGGATAGCGTTTAGCCAGTCGTTTTCGACCAGCTGCTCACAGGCCGCTTCGAGGTATTCAGACGGCGTCAGATAGTGTTCTTCGATCAGCGATGTCAGTGTTTTTATCCAGGTCTCAAATGGACCGCCTATGGTCATCGCATAGCGATTTAACAATACGCCGATGCCGGAAAAGCCGACCCCCGGGTTCCAGAACCAGCTGATACCAATCGTCAGCGTGGATACGATAAAAACGGTCAACAGTAATCCATCGATGTAATCGACACCGTATAATATATTGGTCACGATGCCGCCGAGCAGGACGATAAATACCAGGGTCGCTACCAGCAGGCCATGCATTAAATCGATCTGGTTTTCCTTCTGTTTCCTGCCCTCATAGTTGGGAGCAAAGTAAAATAATATTATCGGCACCAGGATGATCGGCTGCATGTAGTTGGCAAACATGCGCGGCAATTCAATTTGCGGAATGGCGCCCGGTACCACGCCAACAACCATTTCAAGGATAATAATAATCAGTGCGAGCAGGTCGAAACCATGAAACGAGCTATGGCTCAGCAGGCGACTGCCTATCAGGCCGGTTAAAATCAGGCCGAAGAAAACCAGCGATTCATTGGGGAAAAAATAGGTAATTAAAACAAAGGCCAGTGCTATTACCGCAGTTGGCAGCTTGATGATACTCGATTCTTTATTCCACAGAGGTTGCCAGAGCAAGAATAGCCCATACAATATAAAGGATAGCGGAAACTGCAATACTGAATCAGGTGGCGACCAGATAATGATGTGATATACCAGCAGGGTAGATGCCAATATCTGTTGTTCAAATTGCAGTAGAGCTTTAAATCTTATCAAGGCGCTGAAAACTCGAATGATCGGACAAACTATATCACTGTTTCGTTTTTTATTGCTGGGTATTCTTAACCTGCGGCTACTGGTGCTGGTATCGATTCTGCTGGTGGTGTCTGTATTACTCAGCAGTTTTATTACCGAACTGGCGATCATCAATAGCCGCCAGATTGCGACCGCCGTTTTGGCTGATTTTCTACGTTACAGTCTCGTATTTCTGGCGCTGCTACTGGTTGTCACGAATGTAGCAGAGGATTTCGAGTTTAAACAGTTCGAGCGCTTACTGACCATGCCGGTGTCGCGCTGGCAGTATATCGCAGCGCAGTTTTTGGTGATAGCAAGCATCGCCGCAGTGTTGGTTTCACCGGTGTTGATTATCCTGGCGCTGCTGGCCTCACCGGAACTGGCACTCTACTGGTCGGCCGCGCTGTGGCTCGAAATGCTACTGGTCGGTTTAATAGGTTTGCTGGCTATTCTCAGCCTGGAAAAAATACCGCAGGCAGTGTTTTTTTCGCTGGCTGTATATATGCTCGCCAAGCTGTCGGGATTGATCAGTCAAATGCTGTCAGAGTCGGTTGATCTTTCCGATGGCGGATTGGCCAACCGGGTTTCCGAATTTATTTTTAGCGGAATTCTGTACGTGATCCCCCGTATCGAAGCCTTTGCCCAGAACGACGTTTTTTTCGAGTCGTATGGCCTGTCCGAAATCCTGTTGAGTCAACTGGGCACAGTGAGCCTGTATTCGGCATTTCTGCTCG
>JACZQS010000055.1 GCA_022545625.1 Pseudomonadota bacterium | reverse complement strand
AATTGGGACGCTCGTCACCGGGTTACCGGGGCGGCGTATTTTCCCCGGTAATGGATAATCCGACCCATCATTTTCATCAGTGGGTGGCGAGGAAGCTGCTGGCTGTCGTCTGATCTTGAATTTCAGGTTAGTGGTCGGACTTAAGGATTCACTAGCACCAGTGTGATGCGCTTGTTTTGCTTGCCCTTGCTCTTGATTTTGCTAATCACGATTTCACCAATTTCAGAAATATTTTTTACATGGGTGCCACCGCAGGGCTGATAATCTGTGTCCTCTATACTGATCGTCCGCACCGTGCCCTGCCCTCGCGGTGGCTGTACCGACATGGTTCGTACCAGGCCCGGGTTTTGCTCCAGTTCATCATCGCTGATCGATCCCACGCTTACCGGTAGACTCCTTGCAATCAACTCGTTCATCGCAACAGTGAGTTGTTGTTTATCAACCACCTGGCCCCGCAGGTCAAAATCGAGTCGGCTTTCGGTTTCTCCAATCGAACCGCCGGTCGCCTGCGCGTTTATCAGCGAACACATCAGGTGCATGCTGGTATGCATACGCATATGTCGATGACGTCGCGCCCAGTCCAGTTCGAGTTCAACCTGATCTCCGGGCTGAATTCCTGACAAATCGTCAGCATCCAGGTAGTGTACTATGCCGATACGATCAGGGGCAAAACGAGTATCGGTAACGCGGAATTCGGCACCGCCGATTTTCAATACACCTGTGTCGCCCGGTTGTCCGCCACCCATCGGGTAAAAGATAGTTGATGCGAGCACCACCCCGCCATCTTCCAGAGCGCTCACCGTGCTGCTGTGTGTTTTCTGGTAACTGTCTTGGTAAAATACTTTTTCTGTCATCGGATGCAGCGCCATTTGGATAGATCCGATTTTTACCCAGCCAGGAGTTTGAAGCAAGTAGATTATGATCGCTAAAAACAATATTCAGCCACCGTTGCGAAAGATAATCCATATCGATGCCGATTGTTTTT
This sequence comes from Pseudomonadota bacterium, assembly GCA_022545625.1. Classification (GTDB taxonomy): domain Bacteria; phylum Pseudomonadota; class Gammaproteobacteria. Next base: position 9,177 of record JACZQS010000055.1, on the reverse strand, counting down.
ATGCGGCGGTGGAGGTACGCGATAATCCTGCGCTCAGGGGTTTACCGGTAGCGGTTGGTGGTAGTGCCGAGCGCCGGGGTGTGGTTGCCGCTGCCAGCTACGAAGCACGTAAATTTGGTATTCACTCGGCGATGGCGAGCGCAACCGCTGTGAAACTCTGCCCGGAGCTTATTTTGATTCCGGGACGGATGTCTGCCTATCGTGAAGCCTCGCGGCAAATGCGAGACATATTTTCCGATTACACCGATTTGATCGAACCACTTTCTCTCGATGAAGCCTTTCTCGATGTTTCGCGCAGCATGCAATGCAAGGGCAGTGCGACCCTGATCGCAGAGGAAATTCGGCAACGTATTAACGATACGATTGGCATCACCGTTTCCGCCGGAATAGCTCCCAACAAGTTTCTCGCCAAGGTCGCCAGCGACTGGAATAAACCCAATGGTCAATACGTCATAACACCCGACAAAATCGATACATTCCTGGCCAGCCTTCCGGTTAAAAAAATCTGGGGTGTCGGCAAGGTAACTGCCAGGCGCCTTGACAAGCTGGGCATTAAAACCTGCGGTGACGTCCGGCGCTATGACGTATTTCAGTTTGTCGAGATAATGGGCAACTTTGGCGAACACATTCACAAACTCGCGCATGGCATCGATAGCCGACCCGTGGTATCTGAATGGCGCAGGAAGTCGATCAGCGTTGAAAACACCTACGCCCAGGACCTGCCCGATTTGGCCGCCTGTCTGCAAAAAATCCCGGAATTGATCGAGTCGCTGGACAGGCGCATGCAGCGGCTCGATGACGATTATCGAATTCAGAACAGTTTTCTGAAAATGAAATTTTGTGATTTTAACCAGACCACGGTCGAACGAATGCATAGCAAACCAAATTTACCCGACCTCTCGATCCTCTGCGAAGAAGCCTGGCAACGTGGGAAAATACCCGTACGGCTGCTGGGGGTCGGAGTGAGATTGAGCGATCTAACCGAGTCTGGTGGCCAGTTGGAACTATTCGAACGAGCAGAAGATTCGAAATAAGGCTTGAAAAGTAGTTTAAAATGTTAAAAAATTCACCTTGTTCCCCTATACTTCAAAGCGTTACTATACTTTGTCAAAGTAGATTATCCCTTATATGGGATAAGAGACTGGTTACAAACGCTATTATTGACTCAAGCATCCCTGGAGATTCCGATGCAACCGGTAAAATTTAAATCATTGATTTCACCCCCCTGGCCTTCGACCGAAGAACATCCGGTAGAGCACGAAAGCACGCCTGCGCAACGGGAAAACCTTTCCAATTTTGAACGTAACGAAAAATCAGAAGAAAACCTGGATCATATCGCCATACTCGGATACAACTAGGAGTGGGGCAGTGTCGGCCCATCTGAAAATCTAGTCTGTATGCTATAGCCCCTTGTCGGGGCTTTATTGATGGGAGTGATTGAATTCCCGGGCGAGCTCGTCTGAAAAAATCCCTTTCACCTGTATTAATATTACTCAAAAATTTAACGATCCGAATATATTTTGCTTCTGGGTCGCTTTCGAATTCGCACACAACCTCGATCGTGTTATAAGGCTATTTTAGCGGCCAAGAAATTCTTATGCTTGATTTTGCAGATAAAGTGGCGTTCGTAACCGGTGCCGGTGGCGGCATGGGTTTTCGTATCGCCTGCGATTTAATAAACCATGGGGCCCGGGTTATGATGTTCGATATCAAACCCAGGCCCGGGGAAATTCCGGGAAGTTCGGAACAATCATTTTATCTTCAGGGCGATCTGACCGACGAACCCGCGGTGGCCGCCGCCGTTAAAAAGGCGGTGGAACTGTTTGGCGGCATCGACTATCTCGCCAATGTAGCGGGTGCGCTGTGGTTCGAGCGTGATAAATCCGCACTGGAGATAGACCTGGATGCCTGGGACCAGGTAATGGCGATCAATCTAAAAAGCATGGTGCACACGGCGAGGAATGTAGTGCCGCATTTGCGCAAGCGGGGTGGCGGTGCGATGGTGCATTTTTCCTCCACACAGTGCCTGCGCGGCGATCCGGCGCCGCAAGATGCCTACCAGGCTGCCAAAGCCGGTGTGGTGGCGTTTTCCAAATCACTGGCCATTCAGCTAGCGGGCGACAAAATTCGCTCAAACGTGATTTATCCCGGGCCCAGCGAGTCTCCAATGCAGGATCGTTGGCAAGCCAATCCCGATGCACGGGCGGCCACGGCCAGGGCCATACCGCTGGGGAGAGTTGGAACGGTTGCAGACATGTCCAACGCCTGCCTGTTTCTATTGTCCGACAGGGCGTCGTTTATTACCGGTACCGAATTGTTGGTCGACGGTGGATTGCTGGCAAAACCTTGATTTAGGAAAGGGGAAATATCGTGGTTACAGACAAGGATATTGCAGATTTTAGTCGAGACGGCGCTGCCTTTTTACCCGCTGCATTCGACCAGGACTGGATCGACATTTTGCGCCAGGGAATCGAGGAAAATATAGCCAATCCGAGCGAACGTGCCCGCATCTGGGATCGGGACGCCCAGGGCCGAACCTGTTTTTTCGACAACCAGGTGTGGCGTGACATCGAGGCTTACAGGGATTTCGCACTCAACTCCCCATGTGCAGAAATTGCCGGACAGCTAATGGGTAGCTCGAAGGTCAATTTCTTTTACGATGCGGTATTTGTGCGCACGCCCGGATCACAGTTCCGTACGCCCTGGCACCAGGACGAACCCTACTGGTCAGTAGAAGGTTTTGATACCTGCAGTATATGGATGCCCCTTGTCCCGGTCGAAAAATCGAGCGCACTCGAGTTGGTTCGCGGCTCACATCGATGGCCGCAAAAGTTTCGACAAGTTAATTTCGGCGCACTGACGGGTGATGAACGCGACCAGGTAAATTTCAGCGACGATGGTACTGTCCCCTTCCCCGACATCGAAAACCATCTGGGCGACTATGAGATCCTGAGTTGGGACATGGAGCCCGGCGACTGCGTCGCGTTCAACGCTCGCGTTATCCACGGCGGCTCCGGCAACCTTGCCGAAGGCCGCGATCTGAAGGTGTTCAATACCCAGTGGCTCGGTGATGACGTTCGCATCAACTTCCGCAAGGAGGGCATGGATCCAGATCATTCCAGCATCATGACCGAATACGGTCTGAAACCCGGTGACCGGCCCGGAACCGACCTCTACCCGCAGGTCTGGGTAAGAAAATAACCGTCCCAGGAAAAAGTATAATCACCGCAAGAACTCAGAAAGAAGGAATCGACCCGCTGGAAAAATATGTTTATCAACCTTTCTGGTTCTCCGAAGCCCTGGCCCAGGAAGCAAGTCCCGGCCCAACACCGTTAATCGGAGATATCCGTACCGATGTTTGTATTGTGGGCGGCGGTTATACCGGGCTCTGGACTGCGCTTGCGCTAAAACAGAAACAACCTGAGCTGGATATAGTGGTTATCGACAAGGGTCTTTGTGGTAGTGGCGCTTCAGGCCGAAACGGCGGGTGCCTGCTAAGCTGGTCGACAAAATACCTGTCATTGCGGCGCCTGTATGGTGAAGCGGAAGCATGCCGACTGGTGCGCGCTTCAGAACAGGCTATTTACCAGATTCGCGATTTTTGCCTCGAACACGATATCGATGCGCAGCTACGTCTGGATGGAATTCTCTATACGGCCACCAATCCGGCACAGTCAGGATACATGGATCCGGTGATAAGCGGGCTAATGGATGGCAATATTAATAACTGGGAGCGCTGGTCACTAGAAAAGGTACAAAAAGATTCAGGTTCTCCCCGCCATGTTCAGGGCTATTTCTCGCCGGCTGCCGGTAGCGTGCAACCCGCGCTACTGGTAAGAGGAATGAAACGGGTTGCGCAGTCAAAGGGGATCACTATTTATGAAAACACGCCTATGGACTCCGTTCGCGAGGGCAAGCCCGCTGTGGTAAAAACACAGTTAGGGGATATTTCCGCGAAGAAAGTGGTTCTGGCGATCAACGCCTGGATGCCCCAAAAATACCCCTCGTTGAATAGAAACATAATACTGGTTTCCTCGGACATTCTAATCACGGAACCGGTACCAGCCCTTTTGGCGGATGCGGGCCTGAATGACGGTAAGGCCGTGGTTGATTCGCGACTTTTCGTCCACTATTACCGTAGCACACCCGATGGTCGGCTGATGTTGGGCAAAGGTGGGAATATGTTTGCCTTTAATAATCGGGTCCACCCTGCTTTCGATCAGCCTAGCCGTTACCAGGCTCAATTGCGCCACGCAATGGCGAGCTTCTTCCCTTATCTCAATAACTGTCGCATAGAGCGAACCTGGACTGGGGCTTCCGACCGATCGACAACCGGGTTACCTTTTTTCGGTCATTTAAACCAACAGCACAATATCGTCTACGGCCTGGGGTATTCGGGGAACGGCATCGGCCAATCTTACCTGGGCGGACAGATACTATCCTCACTGGTGCTGGACCTGGACAACGAATGGACCCGCAGTGGTCTGGCCAGGGGACCCTTGGGGAAATTCCCACCGGAACCAATCCGCTGGTTGGGTGCTATGGCTGTCAGAGGGGCTATCCGTCGAAAGGAAAATGCCGAGGATGACGGTATTAAACCCCGATGGATAGACAGGCAACTCGCGAAACTTGCAGCTGCTACAGGAAAACTGGACAAGGGATAGCTACAAGTTGGGAAATATGGTCGCTTTGCCCGGGTGAGAAAATCAACAACCAGGCACTGGCATTTAATCGGGTAAACTACGCGGGGGATGGCCGCTATAGGTCCAGATCATGTCACGCGGGATCGGTCCCTTATTGCGACCGCCCTGTTGGGTCTGCTCCCAGGCGTGTGCGAGGATGCCCACGGAACGCGACAGGCAGAATAATCCACGCGCGAGCGGCGCGGTTTTTGCTACCCCGGGGGGATTGCTTCAGGCATATCTGCCATTTGTCACTTTAAAAACAATGACCAAAAAATATCATAGTTGGCGTCCATTGTCCGATTTCTGAATTATTCACCTTACGAAGCATGCAGGAAAAAGTTATAGTCGATCATCTAACTATCTCTCTTCGCTTCACTGATATTACAGGACCTGGCGATTTGAAATTGTTGATCACGACTAGTGTCCTTTCAAGGTGATATTGTCGTATTCAGTGAGTTTGTCCGCGTTCATGGCAAGGCGTGCCTTGCAGGGAATGGTTGTTCCCTTTCCAAAAGGCACAACGCAGCCCATGGGCGCGGACAAGCTCACCCGAAGGGCGCTCCCCTGATGTCCCGCCACTGCGTTGCAGCGCTTACTAATGGAACAACCATTGGTTGCGCACTGCGCCTTGTCGCGAAACATCAGGGGAGCGCTGAACATGACAATATCACCTTGAAAGGGCACTAATATGAAAATTATTCCCCAAATCGATACCAGCGACGGCAACCGGCAGGAAATTTACAGCCTGCCGGTCGATACCGATTTTCTCGAGGAATTGCTGCGCTATATATTTGAAAACCACTGGCGCTCGATCGTCTTCGGCCCGATCATCGAGGGCGGCGCCTACGAGTTTCGCTGCCCGAACGAACCCAGGTCGATCACCTACTTCGACGGTTACCTGACTGTTCATTTCGGCGGCACGCATTTTCATATTTGCATCGGCGAGAACAGGGGCAGCGAATCCAGCCCGACACCTGCCGCATTGAAAAAGAGCCGTCGCACCTCGCGGGCGGAAATCGTGCGCGGTTTCGATGACAATGGTGCACCGATCATCTGGCAACTGCGCCTGTTTAACGGCGACGGCACACCGCAACTGAATATTTTCTTCCCCAACCCGTTTCTCACCGACGAGGATGGAATCGCCGACACGCCGGACTGGTCGCGCCTGACCGTGTGGGATGATATCGCAACGCGATACCTGGGTCGTAAACAGGCTCAGGATCCGCTCGATCGCAGTGGGACGGGTTTTCACGCGCCCTAAGAGCGCAAGTACGAGGCGCCGTTTACATCGATGATGCAACCAGTCATAAATTCCGGCGCTTCGAAGGCAAGAAATCCTATGGTGCTGGCTATTTCTTCGGGTTGGGCCACCCGGCCGATGCTACTTTGATTTCTAATATTGTCGCCTTCTGGTGATGCCAGGGTAGCCGCGGCCATTTCAGTTTCGACAAATCCGGGGGCGACGGTATAAACAAATACCCCTTTGGGACCCAGGGCCTGGGCAAGGGATTGCCCCATCGCATTCAAGCCGGCCTTGGAAGCGCCGTACCATGGCATCAACGGTTCACCCCGAAACGCACCGCGTGAAGAAACATTGACAATTTTTCCGCCGTCGCGGGCGATCATTTTTTTGGCGGCACAAAAGCACAGGTTACTGGGGCCGGTGAGATTGGTGTCGACGATTCGTTGCCAGGTTTCCTGCCAGGTTGCATAGTCGATATCTTCAAACTGATGGCGTTGCGAAATACCTGCATTATTCACCAGTACATCGAGGCCATCGAACTCCTGGTCGGCCTGATCAATCATTTGTGCAACGGCTTCAGGATTGACTATATCGCACTGGTACAGGCGATGACCATCACCCGCTAATGCGGCCAGCGTAGCCTCGGCCCGATCACGGTTGTGGTGATAGTGAACTCCAACCGCGGCACCCCGGTTAGCACATTCGATAGCGGCGGCACGGCCGATACCCCCGGATGCCCCGGTAATAAGAATTGAAACTCTTGAAGTCATGGTTTAACCCCCTAATTTTATGCCGGTACTACGTGAAATAACTCGCGCCGAATAAATCCCTGTTCGAGCCCTTCAATATATGATCGAGTACGGTTTAATCGGCGGAGGGCCTCATCTTTTCCCAACAGTTTCTCCAACGCCTCATTGTGATCGAGTTCATTGCCCAGCATGACTTGCAGGGTCTCGAAGAATTCGCTCGACAGATTGACCCGATCAATCAACTTCCAGCCAGCCACATCGAGTAAATTTTCATAGCTGTCCTCCGTGGCCATAAATGATGGGCCGCATTCGATTGCTTTTTGATTGTCAGCAGACGATAGGCCGGGAGATATCAAAATAGCGGAAAATATCATTTTACCATTAGCGTTAATCACTTTGCGGCAGGCTTTTAGTACCAGTAATTTATCAATCAGGCAACAGAGCACGTCGGAATGGGATATCGCGTCGAAGGCGCCTGTTCTAAAAGGCAATGCCGAGCCGCTCGCGACTGCCACCGTGCAAATGCCCGGAAGCTGCTCCGAATCGCCCCTCTCCTTCGCTACTCGCAACCCCTCGATAGGTAAATCGGTCAGGGTAACATCGCATCCCGACTGTTTCGCCAGGTAAAGCCCGGGCCAGCCCGAACCCGCCCCGACTTCGAGCAGGCTTTGCTTTGCCCCTAGCGCCAGCATAGCCTCCAGTTCTTTCGCCTGTTTGAGCGTGGTAAAGCTGTTGGCACCGTAATCGCTTCCACAATTCGAGCGTTCGATTTGTCGCAGCAAATCGTTTTGAACCAGTTTGTATTTATTCGAAAAGCGCTCGAACAGAGCTTTTTCGTCAACATCACCTGCCATGTGTTTCCCCGCCACCCACTGCCTGTAGTTCGTTCCCCTGGTGCATTATACCGGCTACCAGTTTATCGGACTCAGGGACGGAAATACTTAAAACATTCTGGTTTAATAATATCCCACCCCCGATCCAGAATGTCGAGAATCGACTGGTCGAGGGGAGCATGATCGCATGCCTGCATATTTTCTGACAGGTGCTCGATCTTACTGACGCCGAGGATTATTCCATCACCCTGATCAGAGTCGAGATTGGAGTGATGCACCAGCCAGCTCAAGGCAGCTTGCGTTGGCTTCAATCCAGTTTCTCGGCAGGCTTCCCCCAGCTTCTGCAAAACATTAAAGTAGTCTTTTTTCCAGTATCTTTGCTGGTAGCTATTGTGTAATGCAAATCTTCCGCTATCGGAGAGTTGATCGACAGACTGGTATTTTCCGGTCAGTAAACCACCTGCCAATGGGTTATAGGCATAAAAACTGATTCCGTAATTTCTCAAGCAGGGGAATAATTCGCGCTCGACATCCCTGGTCAGGGCGTTGTACATACCCTGATAAATAGACGGTTCCATCCATCCATTTCGGCGGCAGGTTTCAACGACCTCGGCCACCTGCCAGGATGCGTAATTGCTTAATCCAAAAACCTTGAAATTCCCCTGCTGGTACATTTCGAAACAACACTCCAGTGTTTTTGCTATCGGCGTTTCCAGGTCGGGTGAATGCAGGTAGAGCAGGTCGATATAATCGGTCCCCAGCCTTTGTAGTATTTCCTGCATCTGTTTTCTTAGCTGGTCAGGCTGAAGTCCATGATCGTTCCAGGGATTTACCTTGGATGCTATGAACAGATTTTTACGCTTTTCGGGTGGCAGCAATGTACCCAGCATTTCTTCCGTTTTACCATCACAGTACTGATGTGCGGTATCGATTTCGGAATTCCCGGAATCGACAAACAGATCCAGTATAGATCGAGCGCCGGTCTGGTCCACCTGTTCGCCGAATGTCATCGTGCCTAGAATTTGCTTCATCTTAACCTCGGTAAATTTGAATTTCCGATTTTCAGTATTTAAATTCAATAACCAAATCGATCCAGCAGACTGTGCCACCTGAGAATAGCAGGTAAAAACCAGGGATATCCTGTATATAGCGGACGGGTCTCAAATACAAGATCATCGAGCGGAGTTGACCCTTCCGGGTCGCGCAAGATTTTTAAAGCTGCTTTTCGACCAAACCATGTCGCGCGACCAACACCCGAACCGCAATATCCCATGGCGTAATGAACGCCCGCCATTGCGCCTTCGGTTACCTGCCCGATGTGGGGTGCATGATCGAAGGTATAGGCGACCGTTCCAGACCAGGCATGACTAATACTGGTTTCCTTAAGTTGGGGAAAAACCCGTGTCATCAATCGATGCATATCCGGGATATATTTTTCCGGCCTGTCCGCACAATCAAACGCCCGACCACCAAAAATCATGCGCGTACCATCGGGTGAAGGCCGATAATAGGGCACCAATCGACTGGCATCCCCGAACCCATGTTGCCTGGGGCTTAGTTCCTGCATCAGTTCTGACGACAGCGGCTCGGTTGAAATAAGAGCTGAACGAAGCGGAATAACCCGACGCCTCAGATAAGGGAAATTGGGATCGGTGTAGCCATTGGTG
>JACZQS010000326.1 GCA_022545625.1 Pseudomonadota bacterium | reverse complement strand
TGGTGAGGGTCCCAGCGGTTTTGGTGGGGTCACATCTAATAGTAGTGTGACCCCTGTAAATGGCCCGAAACCCCCGCCACACAACGATTGTGACCCTGTGACCTCTAGAAACAGAAAAACCCGGCAACCAAGCCAATGAAGTAATGGCCAGAAAATCGTATCCAGAATGGCAAGCACGGCATTTCACCGTGCTGAAGTGGCTATATGAAAATAACTGGGGACCCCAGTACCAGTGTGCCAAGGAAACCGGTTACTCAGAATGGCATATCTCACGAATTGTAAACTCTCCAGACTTCAAACAACGAGCAAATAGGCTACTAGAGCATGAGTTCAGGGACATAATAAACAGCTCCAGGCAGCACAAATCCGGGTACTAAACGCTACTTTTTGTGCACTATATTGCGGTATTTTGCGGTGTAACCCATATAGTTCCCCGATTGAGGCACACAGTGAATAATACGACCATGCATAATATCCCTTGTCTAAAACTAACGGCAGCAAACGGGAAAGCTGACCTTCAGATTTCATCGCTCAAGGGCTGCTAAGTGCCCACAGGAGTCATTTAGGATAAAGCCACCTCAAACGAGACGGTTTCTTCTTTGGGCTGTATATAGTGCGTTGGTAAAATAAATTGCTGGAACTGTCTGACTGGAGTTAGCAATAAGTAATATCGGGTAGATGCCTCGTATGCTCTAATGGTATTGCAACAGGATCAAGCCTCTATTACCGTCAATGGTAGTTATTGGAAAAGCCAAATATGATACCCGATCAAAATGAGCGACTCCCGCCTGTTCTTGTTAAGCGGGCGGCACGGCTGGCGACCAGCACATTGGCTAATGCTCTTGATGAAGCTGGAATTCACGACAAGGTTCTAAACACTCTAAAAGCAGTCTCCACCGGCATGAAATTCGCAGGTACAGCGATGACCGTACGTGAAATTACTGCGCAATACGGAACTTTCACCTCAAATGATTTCCGAGTCGGGGCGATTATCGATGCAGCCCAGGCGGGCGATGTTGTGGTTATCGATATGGCAGGGGCAAAGTGCTCGACCTGGGGTGGTATGGCTTCTCTGGCAGCAAAGGTAAAAGGGATTGAGGGTCTTCTCGTCGATGGCGGGGTTCGGGATCTGGAGGAAATGATCGAGTTCGATTTTCCCGTATTTGCGGCCCATCTGGTGCCGACCACTGGACGCACCCGATTGAAAGTTGAAACGATTAACCAGCCAGTCTGCCTGGATGGTGTCATTGTAGAACCGGGAGACCTGATTGTTGCTGATGGCAGCGGCGTAGTTTGTTTGCCAAAAGACAATGCGCTCGAGCTGGTGTCGCGCGCCGAAGAAATTCAGCGTGATGATGAAGCCGCCGTTAATGAAATCAGAAAGGGTTTAAGTTTTTCTGACGCAATGAAAAAATTCACAGGGATATGACGGATACGGTTGTTGACAAGCTCGTCGCCAGGTTTCGAGAACTGGGTGTGGTGCGCATCTTCGGTGTGCCCGGCGGTGGCTCGAGCCTGGATCTTATCGAAGCGGCAGGTCGCGCTGGGATTGATTTTATCCTGTGCCGCACAGAAACTGCCGCCGCCTTGATGGCCGCAGTCGGCGCGGAACTGACAGAAGTACCGGGTGTGGTGTTGACAGGCATTGGGCCAAGTGCAGCGAGTGTTGTCAACGGTGTTGCCTATGCTTCATTGGAACGTGCCCCCTTGATAGTGATTACCGATACCGATGAAAGAGATGGCAGACTATCCCCCCATCAGGTTTTTGATCAACAGGCCATGTTCGCACCGATCACCAAGGCCAGTTTACGCCTTGATGCTGAAAATGCCGGTAGCGACCTCACCGAACTTATGCAATACACGCTTGATGACCCGCGCGGACCCGTTCATCTTGATCTCAGTACGCAAAACGCCCGCGCCCAAGTTTGCGCGCTAACGGAATCGCTGGATATATTTCCGCAGCAAAAGTTTGCCGATACGACAATATCCTCGACTGACATAGTAAGCTTGCTTTCAAAAAGCCGTCGGCCCGTCATTATTGTCGGGCTTCAGGCGCGTCGGGCTGGCATTTCGGAAAAGTTACATCATCTGGTCGAGCGACTTGGATGCCCGGTTCTTGTCTCCTATAAGGCAAAAGGAGTGATAGCTGAAAATAATCCGAGATTCGTCGGAACTTTCACCGGGGCAACTGCCGAAGGAGATACGCTTTCCCTGGCCGATCTGATTTTGACTCTTGGTCTTGATCCGGTTGAAATGATCCCCTCGCCCTGGACTTATAATGCCCCGGTGTGTGTGGTATTGCAGGGAATGTCCGGCGCATTCCCATTTACCCCCGAGATTAGTCTGGACGGCAACCTGCTCGATAACATTGATACTCTGGCCAAATATGCCAACGCCTCCGATTGGAGTCTGTTCGAGATTGGCGAATTGCGCGATTGCTTGCGCCAAAAAGTGTCGCTGACAGGGAGTAATCACACTGCGGATAGTGTTATTGATGCGCTTTCAAATCTAGCACCCGTTAACGCCCGATTGACAGTAGATGCGGGAGCGCATATGTTCTCAGCCATGGCGCGATGGCCAGCTATGCAGCCTCACGATGTATTGAAATCTAACGGCCTGTCGACCATGGGCTTTGCGCTTCCAGCAGCCATTGCCTCTTATCTGAGCGACCCGAGTCATCCGGTGATAGCTATCAGCGGTGATGGCGGCATGCTAATGTGTCTGGCCGAACTGTCGACGGCCGCGAGGTTGAATATTCCCGTCACAGTTGTCGTACTAAATGATGCGGCCCTGTCACTAATTGATATCAAGCAACAACAGTTGCAGCATCCGCCAAGCGGTGTGAGGTATCCGGCAGTCGATTTTGCGATGGCCGCCCGAGGTCTGGGATGCCAGGCCTGGTCTGTTG
>JACZQS010000054.1 GCA_022545625.1 Pseudomonadota bacterium | reverse complement strand
ATCTCGTTCAACGCGGATTGGGTAGCAAGTACCTGCTGGAGGAGATGGACCCTGCTGCCGATCCCCTCTCCGCCGGGAACAAGCTGATATTTGCTACCGGTCCTTTGACTGGCACCATGGCTTCCACCGGTGGCCGTTATTCGGTCATTACCAAGGGTGCGCTGACTGGCGCGATAGCCTGCTCCAATTCGGGTGGCAAGTTCGGTGCGGAACTCAAACACGCGGGTTACGACCTGCTGATTATCGAAGGCGAATCTGAAAATCCGGTTTATCTGCATATTGAAGATGACAAGGCAGAACTGTGTGACGCGACCGAGGTATGGGGGAAAACCGTCTGGCAGACCGAGGAGTTACTCCAGCAGAAATACCGGGATCCGTTGATGCGTTTCGCATCTATCGGGCAGGCAGGTGAAAATCTTTGTCGGTTCGCCTGCGTTGTGAATGACATGCACCGGGCCGCCGGGCGTTCGGGTGTTGGCGCGGTGATGGGTGCAAAAAAAATCAAGACCATAGCAGTACGCGGCACCAGGGGCGTGAAAAACGCTAAGCCCGCGGCGTTCTTCAAAATAGTCAACGAGGTCAATGCACGCATGACCGATCGTGATGGCATGGCTCGCGATGGCACGATCGACATGATGGACGTGACCAATCGTTTCGGTAGTTTGCCCACACGCAACAACCGCCAGGTACAGTTTGAGGGCGCCGAAAAGATGAATGCCGAGGCGATGCATACCCCCAATGCTAACGGCCATACCAACCTGGTCACCAATGCCGCCTGTTTTGGTTGCACCATCGGCTGTGGACGCATTTGTAAAATAGACCCGACCCACTTTTCAGTCAAAGACAAGCCCGAATATCACGGTGCTTCGGGTGGTCTTGAATATGAAACCGCTTATGCACTGGGTTCGGCGGTTGGCGTCGACGATATCGACGCGGCTACTTATGCAGGCTTTTTATGCAATGAATACGGCATGGACCCGATCTCGCTCGGGGGCTCGATTGCCGCGGCGATGGAATTGTTCGACATCGGTGCGATTACTGAAAAAGAAACCGGCGGAATCAAACTCGAATTCGGTTCCGCTGAAGCCTTATGCACTATTTCCGAACTCACCGGCAAGGTCGAAGGCTTTGGTAAAGATATTGCCCTGGGCTCGAAAAGGCTGGCGGAAAAGTATGGTCACCCTGATTTATCGATGACCGTCAAGGGCCAGGAATTTGCGGCCTACGATGGTCGCAGTATGCAGGGAATGGGTTTGGCCTACGCCACCAGTAATCGCGGTGCCTGTCATTTGCGCGCGGATCCTTACGAACACGATTTTGAAACCACGGATATCCCCGGTAAGGCCGAAATTGTGAAGAATTCGCAAGACGAGGTCTCGTTTATCGACTCCAGTGGCCTGTGTTTATTTCCCGGCGGCTGCGGTTGGACCCTGGACGATTACCGGACCCTGGTGGCAGCCGCCTGCGATGGTGAATGGAGTGAAGAGCGTATGCAGGAGACCGGTGAGCGAATCTGGAATATGGAACGTCAGTTCAACCTCAAGGCAGGCCTGGGTAAAAAGGACGACACCTTGCCGAAACGCATACTCGAAGAACCCGCTACCTCGGGTACCGGTAAAGGCCTGGTTTGTCGGCTCGATGAAATGTTGCCCGAGTATTACCGGTTGCGCGGCTGGGACGAGGAAGGCGTGCCGACGCAGGATACCTTGCAACGACTAGGTTTATAATCGACACCGGTCACCCCATGACGATGCAGGTCACGGTCAAACTATTTGGTGCGCTACGCCAATATCTCCCGGCCGGGAGCAGTTTCAATAGTTGCGAGTTAACAACCGCAGCAGACTCGATGCTCGAAGATGTACTCGGTATGATACCGATTCCAGAACACAAGGCTTACCTGGTAATTATTAACGACGAAAAAATAAACCGTGAGGACTATACCTCGACACGGGTACAGGAGAGCGATGAAATTGTGTTACTACCGCCAATAAAAGGTGGTTAGGCGCCTGTTCCTGCCCGGTTCGAAGCTATCATCGCGTGGTCTATATCGAGTGCCAACTGGTACAGGTAATTCTTTTTCTTGCCGCTAATTCTGGTTGCTAATAGCACGGCTTTCTTAAGCGGTAACTCACTCAACAGAATCCTCAGCAGCTCGATTTCAGCTTCGCCACCACGGCTATCTTCTTCGACCCTGGGATTATCAATCAAGATGACAAATTCACCTTTAGCAAGCGCCTCATCCTGCCTGAACAGTTCAATCAAATCGGCAGCATCGCCGATCAGAAAGTTTTCATGCAATTTGGTTAACTCTTTTGCGATAACTATCCGATTTTGTGGAAATATCTCGGCTAACTGCTCGATCAGGCGTTTGATGCGATGGCTCGACTCGAACAGTACGAGGGTGCCATTTTGATTCTTAATCGCCTTTAACCTCGCTATGCGTTCAACATTTTTGTGTGGCAAAAATCCGAAATAGGTGAACTTATCGGTCGGCATGCCGGCACCGCTTAAGGCTGCAATAATGCTACTGGCACCGGGTATCGGGCTGACTTTAAAACCGGCATTACGAACCGCGTTTACCAGGTTGTAACCGGGATCCGATATCAATGGCGTGCCCGCGTCAGATATCAGGGCTATATCCATCCCGCTCGAAAGATTCTCCAGTATCCCGGCGAGACGGGCGCGTTCATTATGCTCATGCAATGAGACGAGTTTTTTACTTATTCCCAAATGATTTAATAGACGCCCGCTATGCCGTGTATCCTCAGCTGCAATTAAATCGACCTGCTTGAGTGTATCGATAGCACGTAGGCTGATATCGCCAAAATTGCCGATCGGGGTTGCCACAATATACAGTACGCCGCTCATAAAAAAGAGTGTACACTATTATGCAGGCTCCTCATTAACTGACAGAGCTCCATCCGATACACAGCCACCGCCATTCCTATGCGAGCAATAGATCTGAAAATGATATTGATCCTAACATTAATGTTAGGAATCAGCGGTTGCCAAACCGGGCCCCAAACTGGAAAAGTGGGTGATGGGAAGGCTGGGCCAGACGCTATTTCAACGCTCCAGCAAGAAGATGTTCTGCAGGCTTTTGCATTGGAGGACGAAGAACTCTGGGTGGAAGCTGCCGATGTTTACCTGGGCCTGGCGGAAAAATATCCCCAGCCTGAGAAATCTGCCTTTCATATCAAGACCGCATTAATGTACTACAAGGCCAGGAACTTTCAACTCGCTCAAGCTTATTTGGAGTCACTTCCGGGGGACGCTATCCTCGAACAGGATAAAAATTACCCGACTACAATACTCGCCGGCAGCTTGCTCGGCATTGGCAAAACCTATCAAAGCCTGCTTGCCCTGCCTAAAATTGGAGATATCGAGGACTTCCAGTACAAGGCAATGGCGCTGGATATCCGATCAAAAGGAGTATTGGCGATTGGCAAGCCGATGGATAGTGCTCGCTTGCGGATTCAGATTAACCAGTATTTGAACACGATTAAACAAACTGAAAAAAATCACTGGCTGATCTGGGACGCGATCAATCGTATCAGTGAGAAAGCGATAATCCGTGCACTATCGGAGAAACAGACTTCAGAGATGCGCGGCTGGCTAGAACTAAACTTGATCGCGCGTCGTTCGAACATGTTACCGGATAAAATGGAGCCCTGGATCAGTCAGTGGTACCAGATCTACGACCAGCATTCAGCAAGCGCCTATTTTGCAGTCAACCTGCTCGAAGAAAGCAGGCGTATCTATATAAAACCAGCTCGCATAGCGCTGATGTTGCCGTTTTCCGGCCGCCTGGGAAAGGTTAGCGAAGCAATACAAAACGGCTTTTTATATGCCTACTACCAGGACCAGGAGTTGAATGCGGAGCTTGAAATTATTGATGCCAGCACTGATCCTGAAGAGTTCCTGCGTCAATATCAGCAGGCAATCCAGAACGGGGCGGATTTTATTGTTGGTCCAATCAGTAAAGATTTGGTCGACGTTTTACAAGATCAGGAGAATCTGGAAGTCCCCACACTCGCTTTGAACTATGCAAAAAAATCGCAGGAAACCACTTTGAATCTATACCAGTTTGGCTTAAATCCCGAAGACGAGGCAGAGCAAATTGCCAATATAGCACTGGCGGAGGGTAGGAATCTTGCGTTGATCCTGGTTCCCGATACAGACTGGGGAACGCGTTTGGAACGGGCATTTACCGAACGATTTGAAAATCTCGGTGGCCGGGTAGTTGGCGCCGAGACTTATCCATCGAAAAAGAATGATTATTCCAACTCGATTAAAAGATTATTGAACTTAACTTCGAGCATTCAACGCCATGCCCTGATTCAACATGCGATTGGTCGATCGGCCAGTTTCGACCCGAGACGCCGCCAGGATGTCGACATGGTATTTATCGCGGCTAATTCACGTCAGGCACGGTTAATTAAGCCCCAGCTAAAATTTCACCGTGCTCAGGCCCTGCCGGTATATGCCACCTCGCATATCTCGTCGAGTGTTGGTAATGCTGACGATGATCGCGATTTAAATGGCATCCGGTTTCTTGATATACCCTGGATGCTGGACAATTCCGCCAATCGGGACTATCAAAAAATTAATCAATTATGGTCCGGCAGCAACAAACGATTGAGTCGCCTGTATGCGCTCGGCGTAGACGCTTACCGACTGATTCCGGCGCTGCGTCGGTTGATGATAAATCCGGGAGAGTCAGAATTACGCAATACCGGGCAGTTAAGCGTTGACAGTAATGGTCGCGTTCGACGTTCGTTACTGCTGGCCACCTATAAAAAAGGAATCACGATGCTCGTAGAGCCGCCAGTCAATGCTGGTAGTATCAATACTGAATTGCAGTGAACTGGAACCAAAGCAAGGGACTACACTATGAAAACCTGGCGAAGAAATACCTGGTGCAGCACGGTTTAGCTCTACTGAAGCAAAACTATCATTGCCGTTTTGGCGAGATAGACCTGATCATGCTGCAACAGGAAGTGCTTTGTTTTATCGAAGTCAAATATCGCAATAGCATGAAATTCGGTGGTGCCGGATCGGCGATACCAGTGAAAAAACAGAAAAAAATAGTGAAAACTGCGATGTTTTATATTGCCGAAAATGACCGGTTTAAACAGCACCCGGTGCGGTTCGATGCCCTGTTAATTCAACAACAAACGGACCGCCAAACTACGGGCATCAACTGGATTCAAAGCGCCTTTTATTCAGAGTAAATTTATGAGTGAGATTAAAAATTATATCCTGAGCGCCATTCAGGCCAGTATCGAAACCAAGCAGAATTCGATAAATTTACTATGTGAACCAATTCAACTGGCGTCATCTACGCTCAACCAGGCGCTACTTGGCGGGCATAAAATTCTGGTTTGCGGCAATGGCGGATCAGCCAGCGATGCGCAGCATTTCTCATCGGAACTACTCAACCGCTACGACCGCGACCGTCCCGGGCTTCCGGCCATTGCGCTGACAACCGACAGTTCAACGTTAACCTCAATCGCCAATGATTATGATTACCGGCAAATATTTTCCAAACAGATCGCCGCGCTGGGCCAGCCAGGTGACGTGCTACTGGCTATAAGTACCAGTGGGCAATCGCCTAATATTGTCGAGGCAATACAGGCAGCCAGTGAAAATGAAATGCAGGTGATAGCACTCACCGGAAAAGACGGCGGGGCTATGGGTCAGATGTTGGGCGAGAACTCGGTCGAAATTCGCGTACCCTCCGATGTTACCGCGAGAATTCAGGAAGTGCATATCCTGGTAATTCATATCCTCTGTGAACTACTCGATCTGCAATTGCTAGGGCCAGCTGATTAACCCCGGCTTCTATGGCAATTCAGGCGACCATATCCCGCTCTTGCTCGGAGAGACTGGCCTGAAACGACGGGCGTGAAAACACCTTTTTCATATATCGGGTCACCGGTTTTGCAGTATCGGGTAATTCAATACCATAGTAAGGTAAACGCCACAAAATAGGAGCGATACTGCAATCCAGCAGACTGAATTCAGCTGACAAAAAATAAGGCATGGCGCCAAACACTTCTGCCGCATTGACCAGACTTTCAGTCAGTGCTTTTTTTGCCTGTGTTTTCTTTTTCTCGGTACCGTTTTCAATATCACCGAGCAAACTGAACCAGTCACTTTCAATGCGAAAAAGTGCAAGGCGGCTCTTGGCCCTTGACACGGGGTCGACCGGCATCAACGGCGGATGCGGAAAGCGTTCATCGAGATACTCGATTAATACCCTGGAATTGTAGAGTACCAGATCACGGTCGACCATGGTCGGAACCGTGGCGTATGGATTCAGATCTATCAGGTCTTCGGGAAGGTTATCAATATCGACATCGTGAATTTCGACCGCGATATCCTTTTCGGCCAGGACGATGCGAGCACGATGACATTCAGGGTCTACCGGTGAAGAGAAACAACTCATCACTGAACGGCGATTCGCCACTACTGACATAATATTTTCCTGCGGTTAGTGTATATCTTTCCAATACTCTTTCTTAAGGAAATAAGTCAGAATAAGTAATATGAATAGAAATATAATGACCCCGGTACCTACGTTCTGCCGGGTCTGTTTGTAAGGTTCGGCCAGGTAATCTAAAAATGCCACCAGGTCATGTACGGTCTGGTCATATTCTGATTTTGACTGGCTACCCGGTTTAACCAGCTCGAAACCAACTATGACTTCATGCTCGCCACCCTGTCCATCGGGTTGCATAATAGTTTTAACCTCTTGGTAGCCTTGCAAATCAACCAGTACATGTGGCATTGCAACCTTATCGAACACTCCATTATTCATACCCAGGGGACGCGTCTCATCGACATAAAATCCACGCAGGTAATTGTACAACCAGTTGACGCCACGCGAGCGTGCAATCAGGGACAGATCAGGCGGTACCACGCCGAATGCCCGTTCGGCGTAATCCGGAGTCATGGCGATCGTCATCAATTCGCCAACCTTGGTTTTATTGCCGTTTTTATCGGTCGTAAAAATCAGATTATCAAGCAGCAAACTGTCTGAAATTTCAAGATCCTGGCCGACTCGATTGTAGCGAGAATACTTCGCCGAATGACAGCTCATACAATAATTCACAAAAGTTCGGGCGCCGCGCTGCATCGATGCCTTGTCATCCCAGTCGATCTCGATTTTATCATTGGGATAGGTGGTTTCGGCGCCCCAACTCAGAACAGGCATTAGTAACCCTACGACAATAATAAAGACCTTCTTCACTATTGAATCCTCTCTGGCACCGGTTTTGTCTTTTCGTTTTTACTAATCCACCAGAGGCCAAGGAAGAAACCGAAATATCCGATGCTGTATACCCGTGCAAAAAATGTTCTGACATCACTGAGCGGTAAAGCGCCTAGGTAACCGAGGCCAATAAAGCTAATCACAAACATCGCTAACAACCATTTGTAAGCACTGGATCGATAGCGGATCGAATGAACTTTACCACGGTCTATCCAGGGCAGGATAAATAACACGAAAATAGCTGCAAACATGAGGATAACACCGATTAATTTATCCGGTACAGCGCGCAATATGGCGTAATATGGCGTGAAATACCACACCGGCGCAATGTGCTCGGGGGTCTGGTATTGATTAGCCGGAACGAAATTTGCGTGCTCGAGAAAATACCCACCCATTTCCGGCATAAAGAACACCACGATACTAAACAGGATCAGGAACACGACGACGCCGACAATATCTTTCACCGAATAGTAAGGGTGAAACGGGATTCCATCGAGCGGATTACCATTTTCATCCTTATGATTCTTGATTTCTATCCCCTCGGGGTTATTCGAACCCACTTCGTGCAGGGCGAGAATATGCATCACTACAAGCATTATCAATACCAGTGGCACCGCGACCACGTGCAAGGCGAAAAATCGATTCAAAGTGGCATCGGAAATGACAAAGTCGCCGCGAATCCACAATGTCAGGTCGTCGCCGATAACCGGAATCGCACCGAACAATGAGATGATGACCTGTGCACCCCAGTAAGACATCTGCCCCCATGGCAACAGGTATCCCATGAAAGCTTCTGCCATCAACGCGAGATAGATAAACATACCAAACAACCAGATCAATTCACGTGGTTTCTGATACGAGCCGTACATCACGCCGCGAAACATGTGCAGGTAGACGACGATGAAAAAGGCCGATGACCCGGTCGAATGCAGATAACGAATCAACCAGCCCCAGTCGACATCGCGCATGATGTACTCAACCGAGGTAAAGGCCATCTCGCCATCGGGCTTGTAGTGCATGGTCAAAAAGATGCCGGTCACAATCTGGATCACGAGTATTAGTAGCGCCAGCGAGCCAAAGAAATACCAGAAGTTGAAATTTTTCGGGGCATAGTACTTGGACAGGTGCTCTTCCCACATTTTTGTCAGTGGGAAACGCGCATCGATCCAGCCTATCAAACCCTTGTTAGATGATTTCTCGCTCATTAGGCTACCCCGTCCTCACCAATCAAAACCAGCCCATCATTGATGTAATAATGCGGGGGAACGGTCAAATTGGTCGGTGCTGGTACGCCGGTGTAAACACGACCGGAAAAATCAAATTTAGAACCATGGCAAGGACAAAAGAACCCACCCTGAAAATCAGCGGTAATCATATTCGGTCGGTAGCTTGGTGAACAACCCAGGTGAGTACAAATACCTACAACAATAAAATACTCGGGTTTAATCGAACGGGTTTCACCTAACGCGTATTCGGGTTGAATGCTGTCTTCAGACTCCGGATCGCGCAAATTATCGGCAACTTCCGACAAGGTCGACAGCGCCTTGTCATCACGTCTTACGACCCATACCGGTTTGCCACGCCATTTGATGGTGATTATTCCGCCGGGTTCGATTTTACTGATATCGGCTTCGACCGGTGCACCGGCGGATCGAGTCCGTGCGCTGGGATTCCAGCTTTTAACAAATGGGATTGCTGCTGCTACTGTACCGATAGCTCCGACTACCACTGTCGCTGCTGTCAGGAAGCGCCTGCGATTATTATCTGTACCATCAGGAGACATTAGAACTTATCCTAAGTTTAAGATTGCAGATGTAGAATAAATGGGCCAGATTCGACACCTAAAAAACGGTCGATAGAATAGCTCATAATCATATTTTCGTCGAGTGAAATCACAGCTAAAATCCGTTATTTAAAATGCTTTTTAACCCCTGACAGTATTCGCTGAACCGATACCGGTATTCTATCACAGCCAGGTC
The DNA here is from genome assembly GCA_022545625.1 of Pseudomonadota bacterium. GTDB lineage: Bacteria > Pseudomonadota > Gammaproteobacteria. The sequence continues at coordinate 940 of JACZQS010000054.1, read as the reverse complement.
AGTAATTTTCGAATTCGACCTGGAAACAGGGTCTGCAGCAGGCATCGAAAAAACTATACTGGATTAGCAATATCGATGAACTGCTGGCGCAGTCCAAACCGCGCTTCGATCTCCGCCGCGAGGGCCTGTACACCATAGCGTTCAGTTGCATGATGTCCGGCTGCAATATAGTGGATTCCCATTTCCCTGGCAAAATGAACCGTTTGTTCCGAGACCTCTCCGCTGATAAACGCATCGATGCCCCTGTCTGCTGCCTGCTCGATATAATTTTGCGCGGCACCGGTACACCAGGCGATAGTTCGGACCGGGTGGTCGCCAGAGGATATGCTCAGTGGCCGCGTATCAAGCCGGTTTGCGATTGATGCTGATAACTCATCCAGGGTCATGGTCGATTTGAGCAACCCACTTAGCACGATATCGTGCAGCCCAAGGCTGCCAAAACTATCCCCTACTTCCCAGTCCATTACCCTGGCAAGTTGCACGTTATTACCCACTTGCGGGTGGGCATCGAGCGGCAAATGAAATGCCAGCAGATTGATATTGTTCTGGATCAACGCCCTGATGCGCTTGCCCTTGAATCCTGTCAGCGGTTGCGCCTCGCCCTTCCAGAAATAACCGTGATGCACCAACAGTGTATCGGCCTGTGCGTCCACGGCAGCCTCGATCAAATCGAGACTGGCGGTAACCCCGGTGACAATATGATTGACTTCATCCGTACTCTCGACCTGCAAACCATTCGGACAATAGTCGTCGAAATCAGCTACTTTCAGGTAATCGTCGCAAAAATCACAAAGCTGTTTTAATTGCATTGTTATTGTTCTCCAAATAATTCCAATGTATCAACGATCTGGCGATACCAGGGCAGGTATTTGATTCTGCAATACCTGCATTTCCCACATCAAGGTGGGTCATCTTCCACCATGAATAGTGGCTGATTAAC
>JACZQS010000325.1 GCA_022545625.1 Pseudomonadota bacterium | reverse complement strand
GCTGAGGTCGTGGATTGATAACCCTATCGTGATCGGTTAAGCAACGCAGTCTTAATTACCCCTATAACCCCCCGCGGTTGCTGGTGGAACACTATCTGGACCAGTTGGAAGCAGCTTGACCCTGTCCTGTCAGGGATTACTATTCTGCATTTGAAATACCGAATTACAGGTGATTGATGTCCACAGGTTGCACGATAGCGGTCGGTGGTTTCCAGCACGAAACCAATACCTTTGCGCCCCACAGGGCAACTTTCGACGAGTTTGAGCGGGCCGATAGCTGGCCCGCTCTCACCCGCGGTGAGGCCCTGTTTTCGGCCATGGACGGATTGAATATTCCGATCAGCGGGTTTATCGACGCGGCTAAAACTTACGACCACAGGCTTTATCCGTTATTGTGGTGCTCGGCAGAGCCCAGTAGCTTTGTGACCAGTGACGCTTACGAGCGAATCGTAGACGAATTTTGTGACTTGCTTGAGTCGGCCGATCACCTGGATGCGGTTTATCTTGATCTGCACGGCGCAATGGTGGTTGAGCATTTCGAAGATGGGGAGGGAGAAATGTTGCGCCGTGTGCGGGAAATTGTCGGTGACCAGATACCGGTCATCGTGAGCCTGGACCTGCACGCCAATATTACCGATGCGATGGTCGAGCATGCGAGCGCTATCACCATTTTTCGGACCTATCCACACCTCGACATGGCCGAGACCGGAGCGCGGGCATACGCTATGCTGGATAAAATCCTGGCGGGTGACGATATGATCGGGGCCATGCGCAAGATTCCGTTTTTGTTTCCGCTTACCTCGCAATGCACCGATTTCGAACCCTGCCGGTCGATTTATGAATCGCTCGAAGCTGTCGTGGCGGAAACCCCCGGTCTGTCCAGCATCGATTTTGCCTGTGGTTTCCCACCCGCCGATATTGCTGAGTGTGGTGCCGCACTGGTTGTTTATGGTACCGACCGGGCAGTGGTCGAATCGACACTGGACAAACTATTTCAGCAGGTCCTGGATGCCGAGCCTGAGTTTGAAAATGAGTTGCTTGGCCCCGGGGAAGCGGTGTTACAGGCGATACAGCTAAGCGGCAAAAAGCCCGTGGTGCTGGCCGATGCCCAGGATAACCCGGGTGCAGGGGGTACCTCCGATACCACAGGTCTGCTCGAAGCCCTGGTGGATGAGGGTGCCCAGGCTGCGGTGCTGGCGATACTCTATGACCCAGAAATCGCCGGGCAGGCCCACCGGGCCGGGGAAGGGGCTACTCTGGATGCCAGGCTCGGCGGTAAATCCGGGTTCGAAGGCGCCGACCCTTTTCACGCGCAGTTCAGGGTCGAGGCGCTGGGCGATGGCCATTTTGTCTATACCGGCGCGATGAAACTCAATTCCCGGGCCGAGCTGGGCCCGATGGCGCTACTGCGCGTGATAGATGATCATGCAGACGTGCGTGTGATTGTCGGTAGCACGCGCGCTCAATGTCTTGACCTCGCGATTTTCCGCCACCTGGGTGTCGAACCGACTGAACAGAAAATTCTAGCGGTGAAAAGTACGGTCCATTTCAGGGCTGATTTCGACCCAATTGCCGAGCGTACATTGGTGGTAGCCGCTCCAGGTGCACACCCCTGCAGGCTGGTGGACCTGGCCTATCGAAATCTACGGGCCGGAGTTCGGCTGGAGCCGATGGGACCAGAACACTAAACGCTATGTACTTGTTGACTGTCGACTGGCGCCTGTTCGCGATTCTTCATCCCGTAATCGCGTAAAACCTGGGTGATGCGTAACCGATAGTCGAGAAAATACTCGTTTCTACCGAGCGCCTGGGCGTCGCGGTGTTCTATAGTGTTTCGCCAGGCCTTGACCGCGTCTTCGTCACGAAAAAAGCTCAGTGACAGTATTTTGTCGGGTTCGGTTAAACTCTGGAAGCGCTCGACAGAAATAAAACCATCGATGCCTTCGAGTAAAGCTCTCAGTTTTCCGGCTGCTTCTATATAATCCTGCCTGTGGTCGGGATCGATCCAGACTTCAAAAATGACTGCGATCATGGTTTGATGTTCTCCGTGGGTGGAATGGTAGCCAGGCCCGAATATATACGATCCTTGCGAAGTAAAAACCAGTCATAGCGGAATTTAGGAACATCCTGGATTGAAAATGAAAACCCTTAGAGTCGCTCAAATTACCGATATTCATTTGTTGGCCAAAGCAAATGCGAGGCTACATGGTGTAGATACGGCTGTCTCATTACAAAAAGTACTCGATGCTATCGGTGAACTATCACCACAACCAGAAATTATCATCGCCACCGGAGACCTTGCAGAGGATGGATCGATCGCCACATACAGGCGGTTTCGTGATCTTATGGCATCAGTCAATATTCCCCTATATGTGCTCGCGGGAAATCATGATGGCATCAGCGATATGCACGATACTCTGGCGGGTGAGACCACTAAATTTGTTGATATGGCCAGGGTAGGCGCGTGGATATTCCTGTTTGTCAATACGCAGGTGCCTGGCGAGTCCTACGGCCATATATCGCCCGAAGAAATGTTATTGCTCAAATCTAATCTTGAACTTGCCGGCGAAACGCCTGTTGTGGTGGCGTTACACCACACGCCAATGCCGGTTTGTCAGCAAGCTGATTGTCAGTTACAGAACGTAGCCGAATTTAATCAACTAGTTGAAGGCTTCCCCTGCGTAAAGGCTGTGATAGCAGGGCATACGCATATCGAGGCCGAGCAAGTGATAGCAGGGCATATCCAGTTCACAACGCCGTCAACCTTTGCCCAGGTTGCCCATGATGTGGAAATGGATTCAGGCGCAGAGGGGTTTTGGATGACCCATAGGATGGATGGCTCAAAGCATGGTTTTCGAGTGCTGGATTTAATGCCGGATGGTCAGCTCATCAGCCAGGTCCACTGGGTATACGACAACTGAGAACATGAGCATAGTAAAAACCGATCGACTAAGCC
>JACZQS010000053.1 GCA_022545625.1 Pseudomonadota bacterium | reverse complement strand
TCATTCCTACGCAGTCATGAATCTTAAAACTTGCAATCATAAAAAGATTCCGGCTCGGAGGCCGGAATGACGAATAAAACCCCCTTTCAAGACCGCGGCAAAATAGTGTTCAGATCAGGGTGAGTTATCAGGGGTGAGTGGCGGGATAGGAGCCACGAACGCCTGTACAGCGATGGACAGGCCTAACGCAAGGTCTTCGGCAATGGAAACATCACATCCTCGCTAAAACCCAGCGAGGATACTTTTGATACACCATTGTCACGCAAAAACTCGATCACATTTTGCACCAGCAATTCCGGTGCCGAGGCGCCTGCGGTGACACCGATGCAGGTTTTGTCGTTTAGCCAATCGATTCTAATATCGTCGACATCGTTGATCAAAAAACCTTCGATACCTTTATTTTCGGCAATTTCGCGCAGGCGGTTGGAATTTGAGCTATTTTTGGAACCCACCACCAGTATCAGGTCGCATTGTTCGGCTAGTTGTTTTACCGCATCCTGCCGGTTTTGTGTGGCGTAACAAATGTCGTCTTTTTTCGGTCCCTGTATGCGTGGATAGTACTGGTACAGCGATTCTATAATAACGGCAGTATCGTCCTTCGACAGTGTGGTCTGGGTGACAAATCGTACTTCCTGCGGGTTTCTGATTTTGAGTTTCCTGACATCGTCCGACGATTCAACCAGATAAATATCACCACCCAGTGACCGGTCGTATTGTCCCATGGTGCCCTCAACTTCGGGATGTCCCTTGTGGCCGATGAGGACCGTCTCGATGCCTTTTCGGCTATAGCGACTCACTTCCATGTGCACCTTGGTGACCAGTGGGCAGGTCGCGTCAAATACGTTCAGGCCCCGTTGTTTCGCTTCCCTTTTTACTGCTTTGGATACACCGTGCGCGCTAAATATCACGTAACAGTCATCGGGAACCTGGTCGAGTTCGTCGACGAATATGGCTCCTTTTTGCCTTAGATCATTGACCACGTGACGATTGTGTACCACCTCGTGACGTACGTAGATGGGTGCGCCAAACAATTGAATCGCGCGTTCGACGATTTCAATCGCTCGATCGACACCGGCGCAAAAACCCCGTGGATTCGCGAGTAAAACTTCCATCAGCTTTGGGGGCCTCTTATCATTTCATGAATCGTCAGCTGCTGATTTATCCGAACTTTTAAAACTGCTCAAGATTAATACCGTCGCGCCTACACTGATTGCCGCATCGGCAATATTGAACGCAGGCCAGGGGTAGCTGCCCAGCCAGACCTGAATATAGTCGATGACATAACCCAGGTAGATGCGATCGATCAAATTTCCAAGTGCGCCGCCAAGTATCAGGCAAAGCGAAACGGCGGTCAATTTTTCATCGACAGGTACCCGTTTGATCCAGAACGCTATGACCACGCTGATAATAATCGTCAAAATTGTGAAAAACCAGCGTTGCCACCCCCCGGCATCGGCGAGAAAGCTAAAGGCCGCACCGGTGTTGTAGGTTAGATACCAGTCGAAACCGGGCATTACCTCCACAATCTGATGCAGCGGTAACCATGCCAGGGCGGCCTGCTTGGTAATCTGGTCAAGCAAGATCACCAGTGCGCTAATCCATATCAATCTTAATGAAGAATCAGGCATACAGGCGTCGTTCGCCGTCGCCGTCAATATTGTCGATACAGCGTCCGCATAGTTCGGGGTGATCCGCATGGCTCCCCACTTCCTGTCGATGATGCCAGCAGCGCACACACTTTGCATGTTTACTTGCTATCGCCCGGACCACAATTTTATGACCAGCACCTATGTCGACTGGTTCAGCATCATCTAAATCGGTAATAGGAGCCAGTACTGCATCGGAGGTAATCAACACGAAACGCAGTTCATCACCGATTGACTGCAACTCGTCTATCAACGCCTGATCGGCATAAATAGTCACTTCGGCGTCGAGCCCAGAACCGATACTTCCTTCCTGTCGCAGACCCTCGAGAGTTTTTGTCACCTCGATGCGGACCAGTTCGAGTAATTGCCACACTTCCGGTTTAATCGTCTGGCTCTCGTAAGCAAACAGGCCCTGGTACCATTCGGCAGTAAATACTCCGAGGTCCTCGCGCTTTCCGGGCATGTTTTCCCATACCTCGTCGGCGGTAAAACTCAATACTGGCGCAATCCAGCGGGTCATCGCTTCGAGGACGTGAAACATCGCGGTCTGGCAGGATCGTCGTGCCAGGGAATTGCGCTGGGTCGTATATTGTCGATCCTTGATAATGTCGAGGTAATAGCCACCTAGCGTTTCCGAACAGAAATTGTGAATTTTCTGCACCGCTGTATGAAACAGATAGCTGTCGTAGAGCTGCTGCAGGTCGTTTTGCAAGTCCAGTGTCTGGCCGATGATCCATCGGTCCAGCGCCAGTAATTCGGGGGCTTCGACCAGGTCGCGCGCTGGATTAAAACCATTGGTATTGGCCAGCAGGAAGCGTAGCGTATTGCGGATGCGGCGGTAGACATCGGCGGTACGTTTTAAGATCTCGTCTGATATCGACATCTCCCCCGAATAATCGGTGGTTGCCACCCACAGGCGTAAAATGTCGGCGCCGAGCGTATTGGTAACCTTGATCGGCGCAACCACGTTGCCGATCGATTTCGACATTTTCATACCCTTTGAATCAACCGTGAATCCATGGGTCAGTACCTGGCGATAAGGCGCCTGCTTATGCATCGCACAGGAGGACAGCAGCGACGACTGGAACCAGCCACGATGTTGATCCGAGCCTTCGAGATACATGTCGGCTGGGAAATCTAGTCGCTTGTCGTGTTGCAGGACACTGAAGTGGGTGGTGCCCGAATCGAACCAGACGTCCAGCGTATCGGTAACCTTGGTGTAATATTTTGCATCGTCGCCGAGCAGGTCCTCTGTGGTCAGAGAAAACCAGGCTTTAATCCCCTCCTGCTCGATACGCAGGGCGACCTGCTCGAATAATTCTGCGGTATTGGGGTGTAATTCCTGTGTCTCCCTGTTAACGAAGAGCGTAATCGGTACCCCCCAGAACCGCTGGCGTGAGATGCACCAGTCGGGACGGTTTTCGATCATGCTTTCGATACGCGCCTCCCCCCAAGAGGGTACCCAATGCACTTTTTCAATTTCCTGCATCGCCAGGTCGCGCAGGCCAGCCTGTTCCATGCTGATAAACCATTGTGGTGTGGCGCGAAAAATAATCGGTGTTTTATGCCGCCAGCAGTGTGGATAACTATGCAGGAATTTCTCTTCGTGCTGCAAGGTGCCAGCTTGTTTCAATACTTCGGTGATGTGGCTATTGGCGTTAAACACGTGTTCACCGGCGAAATGTTCGGTATTTTCCAGGAAGCAACCATTGTCACCGACAGGATTATAGATTTCGAGCCCGTACTTCTTGCCGATGATAAAGTCGTCCAGGCCGTGGCCGGGTGCGGTGTGAACGGCGCCGGTTCCGGCTTCGAGGGTGACATGATCACTGATCACCAGCAGCGATTCACGGTCATATATCGGATGCTTCAAACGTTGATGTTCGAGCAGTTCACCCTTGCCGTAGGCAATTACCGCATAATCCTCGATGCCGTAACGCGCCATCGTATCTTTCATCAAATCCTCGGCGAGCAGGAAACGTTCCTTGCCGTTTGGCCCCTTGACCTGGGCAACCACATATTCGTAGTTTGGGTTGAGCGCGACCGCCAGATTGGCCGGTATGGTCCAGGGTGTGGTTGTCCAGATCAGAACCGACAACGGGCCCTCGCCGGGGTGGCCGGGTGCAATATGCAGGGCGTTGATGAACGAGTCTTCGTCGATAACAGGAAATTTAACGTCGATAGCCGGGGAGGATTTATCCTTGTAGTCGACTTCCGCTTCGGCCAGTGCCGACCCGCAATCGGTACACCAGTGCACTGGCTTGTCGCCCCGGTGTAGATGTCCATTGGCAACAATTTTGCCGAGAGAGCGGACGATATTGGCCTCGGTATCGTATTTCATGGTTAGATACGGATCGTCCCAGTCACCGAGTACACCAAGGCGGATAAAATCAAGCTTTTGATTTTCGATCTGTTTTTGCGCGTAATCGCGACAGGCCTGGCGGAACTCGTCGGGTTCGACCTTGACACCAGCCTTGCCAATTTTTTTCTCGACCTGGTGTTCTATCGGCAGGCCATGGCAGTCCCAGCCCGGGACGTAAGGTGCGTCTTCGCCGTTCAAGGTGCGCGCCTTGATGATCATGTCTTTGAGGATCTTGTTAACCGCGTGGCCGATATGAATATCGCCATTAGCGTAGGGCGGGCCATCGTGAAGGATATAACGTTTTCTGCCGCTACGCGCTGCCCGAATTTTTTCGTAGAGTTTATTATCCTGCCACTTTTTCAGGCGTTCGGGTTCCCGATTGGCGAGATTACCCCGCATCGGAAACTCGGTATTGGGGAGATTAAGTGTGGATTTATAGTCAGTCACGGTGTTGAATCTATCAATAGGTCAAAATACTGTTTGGCTTTAACGGTGTCCTGTTCGATATGAACTTTTAATTCCTGCAATGAATCAAATTTTTGTTCGTCGCGTATCTTGTGTAAAAACTCAACCTCAACTCGGTATCCATACACGTCCTGATCAAAATCCAGGATGAAAACTTCGAGGATGGTATCTACGCCGTTTATGGTAGGTCGCGTACCAATACTGGCTACGCCCTGTAGCACCCGATTATCTATACCTTTTACCGATACCGCAAATATTCCTTTAACAATCAGGGTTTTGTCGCCCATTTTAATATTAATAGTCGGAAATCCCAGGTCACGCCCGAGTTTTTGTCCGTGACAGACCTTGCCGGACAAGGAGTAGGGCCGACCCAGTAACCTGGATGCCTGCTCAAAATCGTTATTCAGGATACTTTCACGAATGCGGGTACTGCTGACACGGGCACCGTCGATCAACAAAGTCTCGGTTTTTTCCACCGCAAATCCGTATTGCTCACCGCAGTCCTGGAGTAACTGAAAATTACCGCGGCGGTTCTTGCCAAAGCGAAAATCATCGCCTATTACCAGGTGTCGGATTTTCAGTCGCTCGACCAGGATTTGTTTTACAAAGTCCTCGGCACAGAGCTCTGCCAGATCGCGATTAAATCTCAGGCACAACAAGTTATCGATCTGCTTTGATTTGAGGTATGCCAGTTTTTCGCGAAAACGTGAAAGTCGTTTTGGTGCCTTACCCGGGGCAAAAAATTCGATTGGCTGGGGTTCGAAAATAATCACCGTACCCGGTAGCTTGTGCTGCACAGCGGCTAGCCTAAGCTGTTCCAGTACCTGCTGATGACCCAGGTGAATGCCGTCAAAATTGCCAATCGTCACCACGCTGGCCGAAGTCGGCGGGGTCAGGTTATGTAGTCCACGAATGAGTCGCATAGTAGAGGTATCAGTTCGCGAACTGGTTGCGGCGCAACCCCATTATCCAAAGCATTATGGTGTAACACAAGAATCCCGGAACAATTAACAAAGCGAGTTGGTAAACCCGATCAAACCATAGCCATTGGGCCCAGGAGTCGGAAGTTGGTGACAACCACAATATGACCAGTGACATCGCGCTACAGGCAATCAGTATTTTTAACACCGGCAGGGCAAAAGTCTCGGAGCTTTCGATAATCGAGTCCCTTTTAAGTGTCATTGCCAGCATTGCCGCATTGAAGTAGGCCGAGGCCGAGGTTGCCAGCGCGAGGCCGACATGCGGCGCAATGAAATCGTAATGTAACATCGATACCACGAATATAACATTCAACACCATATTCAAGATCATTGCCTGAATGCCGATGCGTACCGGTGTTTTGGTATCCTGGCGCGCGTAAAATCCAGTGGCCAGAATTTTAATCAGGATAAAAGCCGGCAGGCCAAGGCTGTAGGCCATCAGGCTGTAGGCGGCCATCAATGAATCGTTGCTTTCAAATTCACCGTACTGGAACAGGGTCACAAGAATCGGTTGTGACAGCAGAAAAAGGCCGATAGTTGCCGGAATGGCGATTAACAAGGAAAGCTTTAGCGCCCATTGAATTGTTTGATTAAAGTGGCTAGCACCTTTCTTATAATGGGCCTCTGACAGGTTGGGCAATACGACGGTGGCGAGTGCTATGCCAAAAACACCGAGCGGAAATTCGAGCAGGCGATCTGAAAAGTAAAGCCAGGTGACGCTGCCGGATACCAGGAACGAGGCGATAAATGTATCGAACAATAGGTTTATCTGTGCCACCGATGAACCGAACAGGGCCGGGACCATCAGCTTGATTATTTTCTGCACACCCTCGTGACGCCATCCCCAGGCAGGTCTGGGTAACAGGCCTTCGTTATAAAGGAATGGCAGCTGGAATAACAACTGTACAATACCGGCCAGCAATACGCCCCAGGCGAGTGCGGTAATCGGTAAATCCAGGTGTGGGCTTAGCCAGACCGCACAGCCGATCATGCTCAGGTTTAGGAGTACCGGGGTGAAAGCCGGGACCGCAAAGTGTTTCCAGGTGTTCAGTATTCCACCCGCCATTGCGGTCATCGAAATCAGCAAAATATACGGAAAGGTGATGCGCAGCATATTGGCTGTCAGGTCAAATTTTTCCGGTTGATCGATAAAGCCTGCAGCGAAAATACCAATCAGCACCGGTGAGGCGAGTACCCCGCCCAGAGCCAGTATCAGTAATATGATACCCAGCGTACCGGCGACCCGATTGATCAGATCTCGGGTCTGGGCCAGGCTATATTGATTACGGTATTCGGTGAGTACTGGCACGAAAGCGAGTGAAAACGCGCCTTCAGCAAACAGTCGCCGCAGAAAGTTGGGGATCTTGAAAGCGACGAAAAAAGCATCAGTGGAATCACCGGCGTCAAAAAATCGCGCGATGACGATATCGCGCGCGAGGCCGAGCACGCGTGACAGCAAGGTCATCGATCCGACTGATAGGGTGGATTTGATCAAATTGGCCACGAGAGTGCTATTTCTGTTGCTTTAAAAGCGCAGAATTTTAACATCTAAACCTGCCAGGAGTCCGTTATTTCGGGTTGACAGCGCAGGGTCCAGTAAAGATAATGCGCGCCTGTTTTTTAAAGCCTTAATCAGGAGAAACCCTTGGCAAATACACCATCAGCTAAAAAACGCGCTTCCCAGGCCGAACAACGTCGCCGGCGCAACGCCAGCCGACGTTCGATGATGCGTACCTACCTCAAGGCAACCATTGCCGCGATAGCATCTGCTGACAAATCGGCCGCCGAGGCTGCCTACAAGATCGTAGTACCGATACTCGATAGTGCTGCCTGCCGTGGCATCATTACAAAAAACAAGGCTGCACGACATAAAAGCCGCATGAATACACAGATAAGGGCATTGTAGGAATTACTATCGAATTGGAAAAAGGTCGGAACTTACCGGCCTTTTTTATGCCCGCAGCTAATTATTCAAGATTCTTTTATTAGATTAACAGAGCATCTAGAGGGCTTCGCACACCGTGACCGCCGCGGCCACCCAGCTAACGCGTGAATTGGCCGCCGATCTATAGAGGTTATCCATTATTTTCTAGTTCAGCCTGCATTCATAATGCTTGCGCTAAAGTGCCACCATCGTTCAATACTTTGGAGAAAACAATGGTACAACATAGCAAAGCGTTAAAAGTCTCACTGATTGCGGCCCTGTTAATCATCGGTCTTGCGTCAACTCCGGTGCAGGCCCATTACAACGATAACCTGCTGGTTCCGCTGGCGGGCTTTTTAGTACTGGGTTCGCTGCTTAGCCATAATCATCGGCACGGTCATGGATATTCCAGTAACAACCACGGACACGGCTATGGATATTCTAAGCGCCGTTACAGTCACAACGGATACTATGGGCGCAACGGAAGTACGGGACGCCAGTATCATCGCCGGGCTCGCAACCATAGCCAAGAGGGTTATAAGCGCAGGCCAAAGCGTATCCACAATCGCTAGGAGATGAATACCATGCGACTGGGGATTCGACTGGTTATTATTGGCCTGCTGTCTGGATTCAGTTTATCGGTCCAGGCGCAGGAGGGTACGCTGGTCTCTCGTTCGGTTGGCAAGTTGGTCGTGGACGACAATATCGATTTGACGATCGAGATTAAGAAACAGGATCTGGTCATTACCCAGCTACCCGATAAGGATCAGACACGTGATACGACTTCGACTCAATTCCGTGATGGACAAACGGGCATTGCCAATCGTAATGACCAGTATTTTTTAATTTACGACGCCAATGTATTCTTATTGTCTGACCTTGATGGTGACGGTTATCATCACGCCCTGAACCTGACTTTTGACATCGACGTCAGCTACGAAAGCGCGACTGTTTACGCCAAGCTCTACCTGAGTCGAGACGGCGGGCCCTGGCTCCAATATTACACGACCGACTGGTTTAACATCTATGGCGATAGTTATAGTGACGCTTACGAAGTAACGACCGAGTTACTGGAAGGTTATCCGCCAGGTTACTACGATATTCTGATCGAGGTATTCAGTCTCAACCATGCCGATATGGTTGCGAGCCAGGTGGTAGACAGCTATTACCTGGGCAAAGACATCATGCTCGAAGATTTGAGTCACGATGAAATTTATTATTACCAGGAAGATAACTTCTCACATGGAGGTGGAAGCTTTTCATTGATCTGGTTACTACTGATTGTTCTGGTGGTGATCGCAGTCAGGAGCGCCGTCGCACCCCCGAGAAATAATAATAAGAAAAAAGGCGCCCCTGGGCTGCGATCTTTTTATTCCCTGGTGTGATTTAAACCTGCTGATATTACCCTCCCTGACCCGATTGATTTTCGAATCTCGGGTCTTTTTTATCGAAAATGGTTTTGTTCATTGCTCGCGCGTCCAGAATATCCATAATTTTAAATGTTGTGAACAGGCAAATTTTGGTCCGTTACAGGGCTTAGGTCCATTGTTATACTTTGGTGTCAAGTTCCCGAAAACCTGTTCTATGGCAGAAAAGAATAATTCAGTATCGAAGGTAAGGCGAAGGGGCCGGCGTTCGCTTCGCGGGCGCTCTCGCGAGCGCAAGGTTACCGTCGCTCCAGCTTATGTAAAACGGCAAATACCCTTCTACGAATTCCTCGGTGAAGAGGGGCTGGTTAAACTCGAGGATCAGGCCGAATGGCTAATTCAGGAAGTCGGCCTCGAATTTCGTGACGATCCGGGGGCGCTCGATTTGTGGAAAAAGGCGGGTGCTGATGTCAAAGGAACACGAGTGCGGCTGGACCGGGGAATGGCACGCGAACTGTGTAGTACCGCGCCCTCGGAATTCACCCAGGTGGCGCGCAACCACGCCAGGAATGTCCAAATTGGCGGAACCTCACAGGTATTTGCACCGGTATACGGGCCCCCGTTCGTTCGTGATCTCGAACGGGGTCGCCGCTACGGTAGTTATGCTGATTTTGAAAACCTGGTAAAAATAGTCCACCAGTTACCCAGCTTGCACCACTCGGGCCTGGTCATTGTCGAACCCTGCGATCTACCGGTCTCGAAGCGCCACCTCGATATGGTGTATGCGCATATGAAGTACACTGACAAGCCTCACCTGGGTGCGATTACCGAAAAGTCACGCGCGCAGGATTCGGTCGATATGGCCCGAATTCTGCACGGTGCCGAATTCATGGAAGACAACTGCGTGATCATGGGCAACGTCAATACCAACTCTCCCCTGTTAGTCGATCGTGTCGTTACCGAAGCGGCACAGGTTTATTGCGGGGCAAATCAGGGTCTGATTGTTGTGCCCTTCATTCTCGGTGGCGCGATGGGTCCGGTGACAACCGCGGCCTCGATCGCGCAGGCGCTGGCCGAGGCGATGATGGTGGGGGCATTCACCCAGCTGGTGCGCCCGGGTGCGCCGTTCATACTCGGTAGTTTCCTCTCGTCGATGAGCCTGCGAAGCGGGGCGCCGACTTTCGGGATGCCCGAACCGGTGATATCGAACCTGGTAATCGGCCAGTTGGCCCGACGCCTGGGTGTGCCGTTGCGCTGCGGGGGCTCGTTAACCGCATCCAAGTTGCCGGATGCGCAAGCCGCATTTGAAAGTGCCGATTCGATGCTGTCTACCGCACTGGGGGGTGCTAATTTCGTGTTGCATGCCGCCGGTTGGCTCGAAGGCGGTCTGTGTACCGGATACGAGAAACTGGTAATCGACGCCGATCGACTCGGTGCCTATCAGGTCATGTTGGCCGGGTTGCCCATGGACGACAATGCGCTGGCCCGCGATGCCTATGCAGAAGTCGAACCCGCGGGTCATTTCCTCGGTTGTGCGCATACGATGGCGAACTATGAAACGGCCTACTATGAAGCGATCCTGTCTGATAGTGACAATGTCGAAAAATGGGAAGAAGAGGGATCGAAGGATACCGCGCAACGCGCTTAC
>JACZQS010000324.1 GCA_022545625.1 Pseudomonadota bacterium | reverse complement strand
TTATAATGGCCTTGCCAAGGGCTTTCAGGAGAACCAGCTTGATCGTTCCATCGAGCGTTTTTTTATCGATTGCCATTGCATTCATATAGTCATCGGCGGACATACTGGGCGGTGACTTGATCGGTAGGGCCGCTTTATCGAGTATATCAATGGTTCGTTGTTTAACATTATCATCTATCCAGCCGTGGCGCAGTGACAAGTCGGCCGCCATCACCATCCCTGCTGCAACGGCCTCGCCGTGTAACCAGTTACCGTAGCCCAGCACGGTTTCAATCGCGTGGCCAAAAGTATGCCCCAGATTCAAGATCGCGCGAATTCCGGATTCGCGCTCATCGATGGCGACAATTTCAGCTTTGATGGAACAGGAAACCCGGACAGCCTGACACAGCGCCTGGTGGTCACCAGCCAGTAACTGATTTATATTTTGTTCCAGCCAGTCGAAAAATTTCGCATCATGGATCAGTCCATACTTGATTACTTCGGCGAGGCCGGCGCTGAGTTCACGGCTAGGCAGGGTGTCGAGGGTAGTGGTATCGGCAATGACACACTGCGGCTGATAAAAAGTGCCAATCATATTTTTACCAAGCGGGTGGTTGACGCCGGTTTTGCCACCGACCGAAGAATCCACCTGGGCCAGTAGCGTGGTCGGGATCTGGATATAATGCACTCCGCGTTGATAGATGCTGGCGGCAAAGCCAGTGATATCACCAACCACGCCGCCACCGAGTGCTATCAGAGTGGTCTGGCGATCATGTCGTTGCTGCAACAGGCTATCAATAATTTTCCCCATCGTCGCAACGGTCTTGTACTGCTCGCCGTCGTCGAGGATTAAATGATCGTGGCGAATATCGTGGGCTTTCAATATCGCTTGTACTTTTGCAAGGAATAACGGTGCGACCGTAGTATTGGTAACCACAAGCGCTGAATTACCACGAATGTGCCTGACCAGTAAATCGGCTTCGGTTAGCAGGTCGGTGCCGATATAGACAGGATAACTTCTGTCACCAAGATCGACTTTGAGGGTATCGGAAAGAGTCATGATTTAGAGTAAATTATCGGGCAGTTGATTGATTATTTCGGATGCCAGTTTGCGGGCTGATTTTCGATCAGTTTTCACCGCAAGATCGGCAATCTGAAGGTATATTGGCCTGCGTTCATCGAACAGGGCTTCGAGTCGCCTGCGCGGATTATCGGTTTGTAACAGGGGTCTTTTTTTGTCCCGGCGCAGGCGCTGTAATTGTTGATTTACGGTTGTATCGAGAAAGATAATATATCCGCAAGAAATCAGCAGCGCCTGATTTTCCTTTCGTAAAACCGAGCCACCCCCGGTGGCGACAACCCGGCTATGATGACCAAGCAATTCTATCAGCGCATTCGACTCACGGTCGCGAAATCCGTTCTCACCTTCAATATCAAATATACGCCCGATATCCACCCCGGTTTTTTCTTCGATGAAATGATCGCTGTCGCGAAATTCCCGGTGTAGTTTATTCGCCAGAATTTTACCGATAGTTGATTTGCCAGATCCCATCGGACCGATCAGGATGATATTTTGCGCCTTCATTGGGCCATGATACTAGAAACAGTCCCGATGCATCAGCGGGCAGGCTCAATTAATGGTTTTTTTCATCGCAGGCATAAAAAAGGCAGCCGTGGGGCTGCCTTTATAGCCAGTGGTCAGGCGAGGGCTAACGGATATCGAGACTGGTGCCCTGCAATATTTTCGGTGTTACAAATATCAGTAGTTCGGAGCGATCATCCACGTTAATTGTGGATCGAAATAGTGCGCCGATAATCGGTAGATCACTAAAGAAAGGCACCCGGGTTGTCTGTTTAGCCTTCACAGTCTCGTAGATGCCACCGAGCACTACGGTTTGGCCGTTGTCGACCAGTAGTTGTGACTGTACTTGGCGAGTATCGATACTCGGTGCAAACAATCCTGATCCAAATGCTACCAGCTCGCCCTGCGAATCCTTGTGAACATCGAGATCCATAATGATGCGGTCATCGGGTGTTATTTGCGGCGTGACTTCTAGCGATAGCACGGCTTTTCTAAATTTTAGTGTTGCATCGCCGTCACTCAGTTCCAGATAGGGAATTTCTATACCCTGTTCGATTTTGGCGGTGTGAGAGTCAGCCGTGATAACCCTGGGGCTGGATACCACCTCGCCCCGGCCTTCAACCTGGGCAGCAGAGAGTTCCATTTCCAGTAAGGTGCCGAGCGGCAGTTTAGCCAGTGCCAGTGCGAAGGTACCAGCCGGGTTTTGAACCGGCAGGTTTACCATTAAACCATCAGGAATGAGTAGTGGATCATTATTTATCAGATCGGTGACACCCTCGAGGGAACCCGAAGCGACAGCAGTGTCTCCGGTAATACCGGCGCCCAGCGAGTCTCTACTGATGCCAAACCGCACACCCAATTCCTTGCTGAAATCGTCGTTCGCGATTACGACGCGCGATTCAATCAATACCTGGCGAACCGGGATGTCCAGTTCGACGAGCAAATTGCGTACATTTGCCAGACTCTCGGTGGTGTCTTTAACCAGCAGGGTATTGGTCCGCACATCGACGCTGACTGATCCCCTACTCGACAATATGGAATTGTCTGTTTGATTCAGTAACTCGGCCATTTCTTCTGCCTTGGCATAGTTGACCTTGATAAATACGGTGCGCAAACGTTCTAGTTCCTCGACCTGTTTGCGAGATTCGAGTTCGAGTTTCTCACGGGCGGCAATTTCGTCGGTTGGTGCGATTAATATAACATTGCCGGCGCGGCGTTGAGACAGGCCCTTGGTTTTCAATATGATATCCATGGCCTGGTCCCAGGGCACGTTTTTCAGTCGTAGCGTCAAATTACCAACGACTGAATCACTCACCACCAGGTTTAAGCCGGTAAAGTCTGCGAGCAACTGTAATACCGAACGCACCTCGATGTCCTGGAAGTTCAGGGACAAGCGGTCGCCG
>JACZQS010000052.1 GCA_022545625.1 Pseudomonadota bacterium | reverse complement strand
TCTCGATATAACCATCTTCATGGCAGACCGCAAGATCGCCGCTGTGGAACCAGCCCCCTTCAAAGGCTTTTTCGGTCGCCCGCGGGTTTTTCAGGTAACCTTTCATGACTATGTTGCCCCTGAACATGATTTCGCCGATAGTTTTGCCATCCTGCGGCACAGGCTCCAGCGTGTCTGGGTCGGCGACCACCAGTTTTTCCAGCATCGGGTAGCGCACGCCCTGGCGGGACTTTAACTCGGCTTGTTCGGTTACCGGTAAATCATCCCATTCCCGGTGCCAGGAACAAACGACCGCGGGGCCATAGACTTCGGTCAGGCCGTAGGCATGGGTGACTTTAAAATTTAATTCTGCCATCGCTTCCAGAACCGACGGTGGCGGTGCAGCAGCAGCGGTCATGATGTTGACCTGGTGACTGATACCCTGTTTAAGAGCTTCGTCTGCATTCGCCATCAGGTTGAGGACAATAGGTGCGCCACAGAGATGTGTCACTTTTTCTGATTTAATTGCATTAAATATATCCTCGGCGCGAACCGCCCGCAGGCAAACGCTGGTACCGTTGAGGGCCGCCAAGGTCCAGGGAAAACACCAACCGTTGCAATGAAACAGGGGCAGGGTCCAGAGGTAAACTGGGTGCGCACTCATGTTCCAGGCGATGATATTGGACACTGCATTCAGATAGGCGCCGCGATGATGTGTCACCACGCCCTTGGGATCGCCAGTGGTGCCGGAAGTATAGCCGAGCGCGACTGCCTGCCACTCGTCCTCTGGTAACTGCCACTCGAATTCGGAATCGCCCTCGTCTAAAAATGCCTCGTACTCGATTTCACCGATCAATTCGCCACCTTCGAACCCCGGGTCGTCGACGTCAATGACCAGCGGCTTATTCTCCAGTTGCATCAGCGCCTTTTTAACCTGGGTCGAGAATTCCCGGTCGGTTAACAGGACCTTCGCGTCGGCATGCTTTAACATGAAGGCAATGGTATCGGCATCGAGCCGAATATTGAGCGCATTCAACACGGCACCGGACATCGGTACACCAAAATGCACCTCGTACATAGCCGGAATATTCGGCAACATAACGGCAACGGTATCGCCTGTCTGTATGCCCCTTCGGAGCAAAGCCGAAGCGAGGCGGCGGCATCGGCTGTAAGTCTCGAACCAGTTGCGCCTGGTGCTACCATAGACCAGGGCTGTTTCGAACGGGTAGACCGAAGCCGCGCGCTCGATAAATGTCAGTGGTGACAGCGGAGTAAAGTTAGCAGGATTCTTATCCAGGCCTTTTGAATACTGGTTAATCTGGGTCATTACTAGATCGGAGGTTTCCTATCGTCCTTTCCATTCAGGTTTACGCTTTTCGATGAAAGCGTCAATACCTTCCCGGGCATCCTCGCTATCCATATTGCAGGTTATTTTTTCACCGGCAAAGGCGTAAGCCTCGGATAAATCCATCGCTAACTGGCGGTAAAACATATGTTTGCCAAGCCTGATTGCATGCGATGATTTTGTCGCAATTTTACACGCCAGATCCCACGTCGCCTGCTTCAATTCCCCGGCCTCGACCACTTCATTGATCAGGCCGTTAGCCTGTGCTTCCATTGCCGATATGAAATCACCGGTTAACAGCATTTGCATGGCCGCTTTGCGGGGCAGATTACGGCTTAGTGGTACCGCCGGGGTCGAGCAAAATAATCCGACGTTGATCCCGGATACGGCGAATCTGGCTTCCTTCGAGGCAATCGCCAGGTCGCAACTGGCAACCAGCTGGCAACCTGCAGCAGTCGCAATACCGTTGACCTCGGCTATCACCGGTTGCGGCAACGCGTTTATAGTCAACATCATCTTGCTGCACTGATCAAATAATGCCTGATGAAAAGCTTTATCTTCGCTCGAGCGCATCTCTTTCAAATCGTGGCCGGAGCAAAAAGCCTTGCCACTGGCGGCAATAATGACGACCCGGATACTGGTGTCTGCACCGATCTCATCCAGGGCTGTCTGTAATTCGCTTAACAGCGCCCGGGACAGCGCGTTATATTGCCCTGGTCTATTCAGGGTCAGTGTGACGATACCGTCCTCTCCTTCCCGTAACAGGATTGGTTCGCTTATTACCTCGCCTGGTTTGGCGCTCATCGCATTGCCCCCGGTCAATAAATCGTCAAATGAATGCCGAAACAGGATTGTTACCGCCCTGTTTGAAAAAGTCTACCGCTATATTGCGGTGCTTACCTAATGAAACGACGCCATTTATAATAGGTTTTTTAGGACCTGATTAAATCTACCAAAATGCAAACCAGTGAGTCGGAAAACTGCCAGGATGGCGCCAGGGAGTACCAGCAAATTCGTGGGCAAAAGCAGTATGACGAATGAACTGGCGAGCAGAGAACTACTTGACGTGGTTGACGCAGACGATCGTGTTACTGGCGTCAAAACGCGCGGTGAAATTCACGCACAGGGTTTGATGCATCGTGCTGTGCATATTCTTGTTTTTAATACTAGTGGTGAACTGTTCATTCAAAAACGGTCGATGAGCAAGGATAACGATCCGGGGCTATGGGATAGTTCGGCGGCCGGTCATGTCGACAGAGGTGAAGACTATCAAAGCTGCGCGATTCGCGAACTCGGAGAGGAGCTTGGATTAACAGCTACGGCGTCGCTCGAAATATTATTTCGATTGTCGGCCAGCCCGATTACCGGCATGGAGCACTGTATCGTCTATCGGTGTATCGACGACGGTCCTTTCGAGTTACAGGCGGAAGAAATTGACGAAGGAGCCTGGATTAGTGGCAGTGAGATGGATCGGCGCGTGTCGGAAGATGATCCAACTATGACCCGGGTATTACAATTTATTTGGAATAAATTTCGTCAGGATTATTAATCTGAAGCGGGAAAACAGACGAATTTCTAATTTCTGTCCAGTTCTACGCGAGGGTGGGCTTATTTATTGGTAAGATTATTCGAACTAGCGAATCAATTAAGCTTGTTTCCAACAGCGTGTAGCCGTTATTATGTCTCCCTGGCAAAAACCTTAATTTTGCCTGGATTATAAAATATATAAAAGCTAGTGAGTGAATCTACAACCACTAAACCTCCGGAGGAGAAGTAACATGATAAGAAGAGTATTTAAGAAGAGCGCATTGATAACCTGCATTGCCGCGATATCAATGTTCGCATTTGCTAACCCTGCATTCGCGGTTGATCTGACCGTATACACTGCTGTCGAGGCAGAAGATCTTAAGCGTTATGCAGAAACTTTTAACAAGGAGCACCCAGATATCAATATTAAATGGGTGCGAGATTCGACCGGTATCGTTACCGCCAAGTTGTTGGCGGAAAAAAACAACCCGCAGGCCGATGTTATCTGGGGGATTGCAGCAACGTCCTTGCTGATAATGAAAGCCGAGGGGATGTTCGTACCCTACAAGCCAAAAGGAATTGAGATGCTGGACCCGAAATTCTATGACAGTGATGCTACCCCAAGCTGGGTAGGTATGGATGCCTGGGTTGCAGCGGTTTGCTTCAACACCGTGGAAGCGGCGAAATACAATCTGCCTTCACCAAAAACCTGGTGGGACCTGACTAAACCGGTGTACAAGGGTCACGTGATAATGCCCAACCCGAATTCATCCGGTACCGGCTTTCTCGACGTTTCCAGCTGGTTACAAATGTTTGGTGAAACCGGCGGCTGGGCCTATATGGATGCGCTGCATGAAAATATCGCGCGTTATACCCACTCGGGTTCAAAGCCTTGCAAACTGTCAGCCTCAGGCGAAATTCCGATTGGCGTTTCCTTTGCATTTCGCGGTGCGAGATCCAAGGACGCTGGTGCACCGATTGATATTATTATTCCACGCGAAGGTATAGGCTGGGATCTGGAAGCTTCCGCCATTATTGCCGGCACTGATAAACTGGAAGCTGCCAAAACACTGATGGACTGGTCGATCAGTAAAACAGCCATGGAAATGTACAACACCGCTTATGCGGTGGTCGCGTATAAAGGTATCGCAAAACCGGTTAGGCATTTCCCACCGGAAACGCTTTCTAGGCTAATCGATAATGATTTTGATTTTGCTGCCAACAACAGAAAAAGAATCCTGGCCGAATGGCAGAAACGCTACGATTCCAAGTCAGATCCGAAATAGTATTATGTTTTAGGTGAGCTGCGGCCTGATCATTGTCAATGATCGGGCCGTTTTGTTTCTGCCAGGCTGCCAATTGTGGCCGCTGAGTCCCACCACCAACATTACTTATCGAAATGAGTGAACAGCAAGCAGTCAATAACGAGAATGCAAAGCATTATCTTCGAATTGATCGGTTGACCAAAATGTTCGGCGATTTTACCGCGCTTGATAAGGTGTCACTCGATGTCATTGAAGGTGAGTTTATATTTTTTCTGGGGCCTTCGGGTTGCGGAAAAACAACATTTCTACGCGCGATAGCCGGTCTCGACATACAAACATCCGGCACCGTGCACCAGGCTGGTAAGGATATCTCAGCACTGCCACCGTCGGAACGCGACTTCGGCATCGTGTTCCAGTCCTATGCATTGTTTCCAAACCTGACCTGCGAAAGAAACATCGCCTTTGGCCTCGAAAATCAAAAGTTCAGTAAAGCCGATATTGAAAATCGGGTATCCGAACTACTGGAAATGGTAGGGCTACCAGATCAGGGTAAAAAGTACCCGGCACAACTATCGGGTGGGCAGCAGCAACGCATTGCATTAGCCAGGGCACTGGCTACGTCACCCGGCCTGTTATTGCTCGATGAACCCCTTTCTGCACTCGACGCAAAAGTACGCGTTCATTTACGCCATGAGATAAAGGAGCTGCAGCAACGACTGAGCGTCACCACGGTGATGGTCACGCACGACCAGGAAGAGGCGCTGGCGATGGCCGATCGCATCGTTGTAATGAACCAGGGAGTGATAGAGCAAATTGGCACACCGACCGAAATTTATCGTGAACCCAGTAGCTTATTTGTCGCCGACTTTATCGGCGCGATGAATCAATTCAAGGGAAAGGCCGGCAGCAAGAATACAGCCACGGTCGGTGATGTTACTTTCGCTTCACAGGAACACGACCTGCAACAGGATACGCCCGCAGTTATCGCCATTCGCCCTGAGGACATAGTACCGCATAGTGACGGCGCAGGTTCTCAGGGGGCAACGGAATTGGGTCCTACCGAAAATACTTTTGATGCACTGGTCGAAGAGATGGAATTTTTAGGATCATTTTGGCGAGTTTCGCTAAGCAATGCTTCTTTAGGCGACGCATCGATGGTTATTGATATGTCGATCAATGCGGTTCGACAGATGGATGTAGCAATTGGCAATTCAATTAAAGTCGAGTTTCCGTCGAATCGCCTATGGGTATTCCCACCCGGCGCTGATACTGGTTAAAGCCCATGACGGCCGAAATTACCGCCACTGCCAGCGTCCCGGATATCCGCCCTAAAACCAGTAAGGACGATCGTACGATGATCGGTTTCATGCTGGTCATCGGCCTGTACCTGATTGTAGCGCTGGCATTACCGCTCTACGCGATGTTATCCAAGTCGTTTTCGACCTATTCGTTCGAATTGGGTAATTTTGAATTTGCGGTCGACAAGGGTGAGGGCTGGAGTGAACCCGTCACTGCGCTGGCACTCAACCAGGACTTGCAGGTCGTTAAACCCGAAGAACTCGCAACCAGTTCAGACGGGCGACTGGCGGCGACTGTTTTTTTCTCCGACTTCAGTTTTCGCAGCCCGACTAAATACAGGTTACGTCAGATCAGGCTTGAAAGCTCCTTTCTGGTGGGCAGTAAACGCATTGCCGATACCGAGTGGCACGAGTTCGAATCGAACCAATTCAGGCGTATCGTGCTACGCCCGTCATCTGCGACAGGGCTGGAAAACTTCCGCACTTATTTCTCGACGCCCGCGCTTTTCCGTTCGATCGAAAATTCACTCTTTATTGCCTTTCTCAGTACCATGATAACCGTTAGCCTGGCATTTGGTTTCGCCTACGCATTGAATCGCAGCAAAATGCGCTTTAAAGGTGTTTTTCGGTTGATCGCGATGGCGCCAATACTGGTGCCATCCCTGCTGCCCGGAATTGCGCTGGTTTACCTGTTCGGCAACCAGGGTATGATCAAGGGACTGTTATTCGGCGAATCAATCTACGGGCCTATCGGGATCGTCATAGGGTCGGTGTTTTTTACCTTTCCGCATGCGCTGATCATTATTACCACGGCACTGGCGATTTCTGATTCAAGACTATACGAAGCTGCAATATCGCTGCGCGCCAGTCGCTGGAGAACTTTCTGGACAGTCACCATTCCCGGCGCGCGATACGGATTAATATCGGCAGCATTTGTTGTTTTCAACCTGGTAATTACCGATTTTGGCCTGCCAAAGGTAATAGGTGGTCAGTACAACATGCTCGCCGTGGATATTTATAAACAGGTGATAGGCCAGCAGAATTTTGAAATGGGCGCAGTGGTCTCGGTAGTCCTGTTGATTCCGGCATTATTTGCATTTTCTATCGATCGCTATGTACAAAAACGGCAGGTCGCGGTGTTGTCGTCGCGATCGGTACCATTCGAAGCAAAGCCACATAAACGCTTCGATTTAATCTGTCTTTCCTATTGCCTGTTGGTCGGAATATTCATAGTCGGGATCATTGGCGTCTGCCAGTACGCCGCATTGATCAAATTCTGGCCCTATCAATTAAGCCTGAGCCTGGTCAATTATAATTTTGACGTGATGGACGGCGGCGGTTGGGCGTCTTATACCAACTCGATCCAGTTGGGTATTTATACTGCGATAGCGGGTACTATAATAGTATTTTCCGGCGCCTACGTGGTTGAGAAAACCAATGGTTTTTTTGCCACTCGATCAGCCTTCCAGTTTCTGGCGATGATGCCGATGGCAATTCCCGGCCTGGTTCTGGGTCTGGCCTACATATTTTTCTTTAATGACCCGGCAAACCCGTTGAATGGCTTATACGCGACCATGGGAATCCTGGTGGTTTGTACCGTGACTCACTTTTACACGG
This sequence comes from Pseudomonadota bacterium, assembly GCA_022545625.1. GTDB lineage: Bacteria > Pseudomonadota > Gammaproteobacteria. Next base: position 3,421 of record JACZQS010000052.1, on the reverse strand, counting down.
TCTCACATCTAACCGCTGTTACTGCCCTGAAGCAAATGGACAGGGAGTTTGAAGCGGTCGCGTCATCCTTGAAGCAACCCTTCTACCGGCTGGTTTCGCGTGTTACGGTCCCGGTTTGCATGCCTGCAATACTGGATATTTCGATCTACCTGTTCGTCAATGCGATGACTACCGTGTCGGCCGTAATATTCCTGTATGCCCCCGATACGGCACTGGCGGCAATTGCAGTACTCAATATGGATGATGCGGGTGACGTGGCGCCTGCCGCTGCAATGGGGATGATGATTTTTTATACCAATGTCACCGCGCGCCTGATTCATCTATTTGTCTCACGAAAATTGCTGCAAAAAACCCAGGCCTGGCGTTTACGCTAGAAATATTCGTCATTCCGGCCCCCGAGCCGGAATCCAGTAAGAAACCCCGTCATTCCTGCTTGCGCCGGAATGACGAGCCAAATCAATCGTCCCCACACAGAACGTAAACAGGGCTCGACCAGATAACGTGGCCATCCTGCTGGATGATACGGATGTAGATCGCGTTGTCCCGCCCGGTGGTCAGTGCGATGCTGCGTTCAATTTCGACTTGTCTGTGCAGGTTCTCGTCGGGTAGTCGAAACACGCGGATTTTCCGGCCCAGGCCACCCGCGTCGAAAACGATATCCTCGTAACCAATATCGGCAATTTGAATATCGGCTTTAACCAGTTCGGTATCGATGCTTAAAGTGCCAGCGTCTCGATGCTTCAGGTTTGCATAAAATCCGCCGTGTCCGCCAGTGGTCAGAGCCTGCCAATCAAGTTGGTTCGGGCCATTTAGTTCAAACTTTTTATCGATGTTATAGCGATTGATTGCCTCGACCCCTTCAAAAGCATTGTCGCTCAGTTTAGCGCTACCATCCCAGATTGTTTCGCGGCCGCGGCCACGATATTCGGAACCTTCCCAGACCACGCAAATGCGCCGACCCAGCTCGATATCGTAGTAGGGTCGAAAGGTTTCCAATGTCTCCAGGCCATTGCGAATATCGATGCGTTCGATCGGTGCAGATCCGATGGCTTTAATTTGTAGCCTCACCTCGGCGTCATTGCAGCGAACGATATCACCCATCATCGCTGACTTTATTGGCTTACTGCTGGTGTTACCCAGTGCCGGATCGGCGGCATACAATGCGGCGCCATTTTCAAACTGTAGGTTGACATCCAGAATCATACGGCAACCGGTGGTGCCATAGTGGTGGCGTTTACGCAGGCAATCGGCCAGTGCTTCGCGTGTCAACTCGGTGGCGAGCATGCAGGTCAGACCACCATAAGAGCCGAACTTGGTCGCACCCGGATGGCTGGCGCCGGGTCTGCCCTTGTGCCCGTCCGAGTTGGAAACGATACCCACCCGATAGCCTTTTTCGAGCGCGTCTTCGATCAGCCATTCAAAGCTGCCCCAGGCGGAATGCACCTCGACCGAGGTTTCCAGACGCTCGTCGTGGGCCATTTTTACATCGGCGTAGCGGCCCCCAATGTGGGCGAATACCACGCAATCACTATTCTGTAATCGTTTGAACAGGTCGCGGGCAGAGCTGGCGTCGGTGTCGATGTCGGAAAGGTCGTCGACCAACGCATGCGAAGATCGGTGGATGGGCTGTCCTTCTTCCAGGTACAGCACGTTCCGATCGCCCCCGAGACCGGTATTGCCGGACCATTCGTAGCCGGGAAATGCGATAAAACGATGATCCAGGTTAAACTCGAGCGTGAGATCGTTCAGCTGCGACCAGAACTCGTTAGTAATTTGAAAGTCGTTACCCTGGTGTGCAGTCGCGTCGAGAAATGCGAGATCCCGGGCGAAGGCATGAAACTCGCGAGCCGAGTTGGTGCCGATAGTCTCCTCGGACTGCCCGTGCAGGTCGCCCCAATAGGGGAGTAATTCGGTAGCGGATACTATCCGTAACGGATTCGAAGTTGCCAGTAATTGCTTATTTTCGTCCAGCAATTCGATTAGCAGGCATTCCAGTTCAGCGTTGACGCACAGGTCATCGATCACCACGGCGCGTTGCCCGGGACTAAATTTGATGGTCTCCGGCATCCCGGATACGATCGCGGTTGCGCGTAAATTTATAGTCTGATCGCACTGGTCGCTAGGATTGCCCCAGCGGTCTTCGGCCTTTATCGACAGGCGAAACGGCTGGCCAGTCCTGCAGGTGGTGGGCACAACCGCCTTCCATAATCGAGGTTTGCCCGGGACAATTGCGATTTCCGGCTGCTGTGGCAGCTCGACATAGTTATAGGTGGCAATTGCGTCAACCAGTACGCGGAACTCGAAACTATCCTCGCAAAAGGTTTGGATGCGCATGCCCGGGCAGCCATCGGTCGGGTCGCCAAAGTGGACCGTAATTTGATCACCCTCGCGCAGGAATCCGCGTACCACCTTGATATAGATAGTCTTGTCCCAGGGGCGAATGTTACGCTTCATATCGTATTCAACATGAAGTACAGCACCATTCGACGCGCTAACCGAGACATAATTCGGCGCGGCTGGGTCATCAAACTGCGGTCTGCCCATATCGCTGGCAAAACGATGCACGATTTTTATCGAACCGGTGTCATCGATTCCATAAAAGCCCGCGGTATAGGTCAGTTTGAACGATTGATACGAGCCCGCTTCAAATTTGCCCTCGGGTTCGACCCTGGCCGTCCCCATCCGCTCGGGAAGAAATTGTGAATGTGGCATTTCACGCCCCGTCAGAGTATTCAATGACTGAATTATTCAGCCAGACTACGAATAAGTCACCCATTATTTCTCCCGCTGGGATGAACTTAGGGTGTGAGGATAATTCTAATAGCCTCAGCCGGCCTGAATGCCCTTAACGATATGATGGTTAAAAGTTCCAATCAGGCTAGATGTAACATCTGTCGGGGGACGCAATTCGAGCTTGGACCAAATGAGCGCAAGAGCGCCACCGGCAAACTACCGCGTTGTACGCGTTGCCGGTCGCTGGAGAGGCATCGCCAATTACGCCAGGTCTACGCCCAGATACCGGATCGATATCTCTCCGGTCTGGATGTCTTGCAGCTAAGCCCTGATATTGGTGTCGATCCGATCTGGTTCAGTTGTTACGAGATCTCCTTGTTCGGGGGCGATAATTCACTCGATCTGGAAGCCATTGACCGCATGGACGCAAGCTATGACCTGGTAATTTGCAATCACGTGCTTGAGCATGTAGCTGATGATCGCAAGGGATTGCAGGAGCTGATCCGTATTGCCCGCCCCGAGGGTCTCATTCAAATCACCGTGCCCAGCCCATACACGCGCGCGGTAACAGTCGATTGGGGATATCCGAAAGAAGAGGCCCACGGCCATTATCGCGGCTACGGCAAGGATTTTTTACAGCGCTTTGCCGAGGCCGAACCTGGCGCGATGATATTGCAGGTAGAGGTCA
>JACZQS010000051.1 GCA_022545625.1 Pseudomonadota bacterium | reverse complement strand
AGTACCGATAGCGACCAGTATTGCTTCGCTGGGTGTTTCAAAATGGATTGTTTTGTCGTGATTAACATGTACGGCAATACCGCTGGTCGGCGGGAAGCTTCTGCCACTTTGAGCCTGATACCACTCACATTGAAAACCGCTCACATAGTACATACTTTCAGGTGATGTCAGGAATAACAGTTCAATTCCAAAATCTACCATCAGACGCCTGATGTGATTAAGCCGTGCTTCATACTCTGCTTCGGGGAAAGGAACTTCTTTGTGTTGTGGTGCAACAGCCAGTGCTGCTTCAAAATTAGCTTTCATCACGATTACCCTTGAGTTAACCCAACGCAATTGTAATTGATTCGAAAGCGTCGATCTCGATTGGAACTAAACCAATCCTATAATCAGGGATTTCGGATATACAAATGACTGCTCCGTGCCGGAAGCGGAGGTTAATCCAAAATTTTTGAGAGTCCACTTCCGGGAAATCAGCCATTCAGAAATCAGACGTCACAGATGGCAAGGTATCCTAAGCCGGCCATCGTAAAAATCCCCATGTATATTCGCTATAGCTCGTAATGGGGACAGTATACTTTCCTTATATTTCAGCGGGTTTAATCCTTTTTCACCCATTTCGTTATCAACCGCGCCGTTTCGGCGGCGCCGTCGGTTCTAATTGGTATCGCCTTTCGTTTCCCCTGTCTGAGGATCGCCTTTTCGATTCCGAGCGCCAGGTTTTCCGCTGTCAGATCCGCCTCGTCCAGCACATTGATCAAGCCCCGTTCGGCCAAAAGACTGGCCCTCAGGGTTTGTTCCGTTTCCAGGCCGCCGGCATAGGGCACAATAAGGGCTGCGCAGCCGGCATGTAAGCTTTCCATAACCGTGTTATAGCCACCCTGGCTGATCGACAGAGCACAATTCATCAAAAGGGCCGGGAAGTCCCCCCGCGCCCGCTCAACGATAACACCCGGTTCCGCGATTTCCGCCAGTGCCAGAAACTCCGCCTCCGGAACCTTGGTGCCGACCAGAACCCGCCAGGTAGCGGCACTCAGGCTGGTGAGCGAGCGGGCCGCCATGGCGGTGCGCAACAGCCTGTCACCGACGGCACCCCCACCGGCCGATACCAACACCTCGTCGTGGCCCAGACCATCGCCTCCGCCAGCCTCGCCCCTTTGATCCACCACATAACCGGTATAACTGATTTTGTGCGCAATATCGGCGGCATGGGGAAAGGTCTGCTCAAACGGTACCAGGGCCTCATCGCCATGCACCATGACATGGTCGAAATAGGTTTCGATACGCTCCAGCATTTCCACCATCCGTTCCGGTTTTGGTGGCCCCCCCAAAATATCGCGCACGGAAGAAACCACTACCGGCGGGTGGGCCTGGGCCCTGGCCGCATCCAGCAGCGGCAGCAATTCAAAACGCATTTGGCGCCGACCAAATGGATAAAGCTCCAGTATGATCAAATCCGGTTTGCAGGCCCGATACGCTGCCATCAATGCCGCCTGGCGGTTTTTTCGCCAGGTATCGTCGATCGGCCGATCATTTTCGTCGACCAACTCCTTGAAATAAAGATCAACCACCCGGACCGGTGGCAGTTGCACAAAATTGGCCCCGGCCAGTTCCAAATTCGGGACTTCGTGACCACCGGAAACGTAGGTAACATCCAGGCCAGCGTCCTGCATCGCCCGGGTCAACGTGGCGCCACGACGTTGATGGCCAATGCCCAACAGATGCTGGACATAAAAAAATACCCTTGCCGAACTCATTGTACTACCTCGCAGATCAATCGCGGGTCAATGGGGATAGCTTAGAGTCTGGTCCCATTGATGTTCAGTCTCTGTAGTTGGCACCCTTTCGTTGCAATATCCTGATCGCCGCCGGCCACACGCGCACCCCTCGGGATACTCCTGTGGTGCGCCCCCCAGTGTAGACTAAATGTATGCCCGCTTTTTAAGGGCGAATGTAGGCGTATCCCTGCTGTTGCAACTCCATAATACGCGCGACGCCAGCGGTTACCTGCCCTACGCCTTCGAGTAGTTTCGGCATATTGCCGGTTTTACTCGCTACCTTCTTCATCGTATTGCCGCAGGCACTGAAAGTAATGTCCTGCATCGCGAGGCTTTCCACGCGTTGAGCCAGTCCGCTTTTTTTGGTAAGCATGCCGAGTCCCGGGCCATAGGCCACAATTTCGATTTGAATATTATCGACGCCATACAATTTTTGCAGGTTGACCGCGTTATTCAACGCTATTCTCTGGGTGCGCGGATCGTCGGTACTGACCTGGATTACGAGTTTATTTTTAGTGTGGGAATCGGCATTGACAACAGTGGAAAACGCCAATAGTGCGCCCAATATCAGGGTGAAAAATATCTTATTTATCTGGTTCATTACAACCTCCCGGGTATCCCCGCTTTTAGTAATTGGCTGGTTTGGACAATCAGTTTACGCCGTCGCGTTGCTTTTGGTGATATTTTACAATATTTCCCGGCAGTATATTTGCGGATCTGGCAGCTTTCATTACACCAACAGTGGGAAGCCATACTCAAGAAACTGGCAATTTAAGCCCTGAGTGCGCATAATTTGATCAGCTTCCGCTTCGATTACCTGTTGGCAGCGACTATGAGCACAGTCCCAAAGACTCTTCATTCCGATATAGATAAGACCATCGCACAATTACGCGAGCTGCTCGGCGATCGTATTTCAACGGTCGACTCGGTGCTGCAACAACATGGTCGCGGTGAATCCTGGCACCCTACCCAGGCGCCTGATGCTGTTTGTTTTGCGCAATCTAACGAAGAAGTTGCACAAATTGTACGTCTTTGCGCTGAATCCCAAACACCGATCATTGCCTACGGTACCGGAACCTCGCTGGAAGGTCAGGTACAGGCTGTCAACGGTGGAATTTGCATCGATCTGAGCCAGATGGATGCGGTACTCGAGGTCAATACCGAAGACATGGATTGCCGCGTACAGGCGGGTGTTACGCGCCGCCAACTGAACCTGTATCTACGCGATACCGGCCTGTTTTTCCCGATCGACCCAGGAGCAGATACCTCGATCGGCGGCATGGCCGCGACTCGCGCTTCGGGTACCAACGCGGTACGTTACGGCACCATGCGCGAAAACGTACTGGCTCTAACAGTGGTTACCGCCAGCGGCGAGATCATCAAAACCGGTACGCGGGCGCGGAAATCGGCAGCGGGTTACGACCTGACCCGGTTATTTGTAGGATCCGAGGGAACGCTCGGCATAATGACCGAAATCACGCTGCGACTATATGGCCTGACCGAGGCAATTTCGGCGGCTATTGTCAGTTTTCCGGACGTGCGTTCGGCTACCGATGCGACGATACAAACCATTCAGATGGGTATTCCGGTGGCACGTATAGAGCTGGTCGATCGGGACTACATGAAGGCAATCAACAGCTACAGTAAAACCGATTACCCGGAACTCGATACCCTGTTTCTCGAATTCCATGGAACCAATGATGGGGTTGCCGAGCAGGTTAAATTATTCGAGGAAATATCGCGCGAGTTCGGCGCCAGCGGGTTTCAGTGGGCACGGCAGGAAGAAGACAGGACAAGGCTCTGGCGTGCGAGGCACGACGCCTATTACGCCGGTCTCGCGGTGATACCCGGCAGCCGGGGTTACGTCACCGACGTGTGTGTGCCGATTTCGAAACTCGCCGACTGTATCGCCGAAACCCAGCAGGATATCGTCGCGACCGGCCTGTTCGCGCCGATCATCGGCCATGTCGGCGATGGTAACTTTCATTCGACCATATTTATCGACCCGGACGACAAGGCGATGTTCGAAGCGGCGCTAGAATTCGATAAACGCCTGGTTCAACGCGCCCTCGACATGGGTGGCACCTGTACCGGCGAGCATGGCATCGGTATCGGCAAACTCAAGCACATGCGCAATGAACATGGCGACGGCGCGATTGCGACGATGCAGTCGATTAAACAGGCCCTCGATCCGCATAACATAATGAACCCGGGTAAAGTAGTCGACTGCTAGTAATGCTATCTACCCTGTAAGCCAGCAGCTTGCCGGTTTAGAGCCCAGTTTCGAGCGCCAGTGAGCTGACATGTGCCTTGAGTTCAGGGAAAAAATCGATAAACAGCTCCAGAATTATATCCTCATGCCGGCGTATATCTTCGATGATATTGCCAAACTGATTGGGAAACCGAATACGCATTGCGATACGATCGAGCGCCTCTGCGACCGAGTCGATATCCCGGTAAGAACCAAACCAGTCATCAGTGATCATGCGCGAGGTAATCCGACGCATTTCGCTACCGGGCATTAACGCCTGCCCACGTTCCATTCGCGCATAAAATTCTGCAATCACATGGTCCAGTTTTCGTGGATCAAATACCTGCCAGTGAATCATCAGTAAATGATCAAAATAAACATCCAGTGCAATGCCGGCAAAGCGTCTTCGATCAGGGCTGAAACGTTGCTTGATACCGGTGGCTCTGATGTAGCTATCGGTAAAACGATCAACCGCACGATGATTGTTGAGCCCGGCCAGCACCGCCGGATCGAGCGCCGACTGATCGATACCACGCGCAAAATCACCCAGTAAATTACCGACTGTTGACTCGAGGGTCGGTTGGGATAAAACCAGGTGGGCGAAATAATTCATTGCCTTGGGAAGTCGGCTACTGTGAAAAATCGGATATGCATAAGAATAGTTAATACCATGAGTCAGAAAAAACTGATTGTCCTTCCGCCTGCCCTGATGTTTAATCCAATCTTAGCCCTATGAACAGGAGCCTGCCATGCCAATAACCGCGGTCGATGCCGGTAAATCAGCCAACCAATCAGACCCATTTTACGAAGACCGGGTCAACCTTGCCGCCGTATTTCGGATGGCCGCCCGACTCGATATGCACGAATCGGTTGCCAATCATTTCAGTTACGCGGTTACCGAAGATGGCAACCAATTCCTGGTCAATCCGATCGGGCGCCATTTCTCTAACATCCGCGCCAGCGAATTATTGCTGCTCGACGCGAACGATGATTCGACCATGAATAAACCCAACGCGCCCGACCCGACCGCCTGGGCAATTCATAGCGCGATGCACCGCAACGTGCCGCAGGCTCGTTGCATATTACACCTGCACCCGAAGTACGCCACCGTACTGGCTTCGATCGAAGATCAGGGTTTACCACCAATCGACCAGAATACGATGCGCTATTTTAACCGCGTTTCACTCGATACCGGCTTTGATGGTATGGGGCTCGGTGATGAGGCAGAACGCCTGACATCCACGATGGGTGACAACAGGGTTCTGATCATGGGTAACCACGGTGTGATGGTAATTGGTAATACCATCGCCCGGGCCTTTGATGAGTTGTATTATTTCGAACGTGCCTGCTCGACCTATATAACCGCGCTGATGACAGGCAAGCCGCTACGTATCGTTAGCGATGAAGTCGCCGAAAAAACAGCACAGCAGTGGGACCACTTCGTCGATAATACCCGCTATACCGAGGCCCATCTGCGCGAGGTTCGTGAAATCCTCGATCGTGAAGAGCCCGACTACAAGCTGTAGCAGGCTACCCAGGGCAGGTTCAAAACGGGTTCTATAAATTCAGCTCGACTGATTCACACCGGTGTTCCTGTGTGAATCGCCGGATTCCCAGGTGGCGGCTAAAAATAAGTTCGGAAATTTCGACTGGGAAATGCAGGCGCGATTTACGAACCTGTTCGATTATTTCTCCATCGGTCTAATAAAGGGGAAAATATCGGTCACGCCCATCAAATCAGTGACCGCCAGTATGGCAAAAATAAGTACTATCGTACCTGCGGCTCCTGCCCCAGCAGGCATTTCATCCATGCGTTGATGAATCTGCATCACCTGATTATCACTCATGCTGCTAACCCGCAGTGCCGATTCAGCTGGACTAATACCACCTTTTACTAACTCTGCCTGTATCCAGTCACGCTTTTGCTGCATTACTTTCTGGTCCAGAACCTGGCCACCCGCAACACCAACTATCTGTGCAGTACCGACCATCGCCGCCTGTGCCGGTATGCTGAAAGATATTACCCCAACAGCGAATAACACTGATAACGCAAACCTTTTTATTACTTTATGTATCGACATATCAATTTAACCTCTTGATGAAAAAATTCCAGATTATTGTCCTCGTATAATCCAGAGCCATTCAATTGAAATTATGATTATTTCATCCGCCAGTCCAGCGGCAGGTCCATTCACAATCGCGTCCATAATAACAAAATTAGTTTAATATTCTGTTAACTAGTTTATTTATTCTGAGTCGCCCAGGCCAGGTCGACTAGGCCAGTTTGGCGCCGTTAGGCACATTGCTATCGGGTCCGACCAGTACCACTGCGCCATCCTCACGATGAAACCCGGTTATCAGGCATTCAGACCGAACCGGGCCAATTTGCCTGGGTGGGAAATTGACCACCGCAAGCACCTGTCGACCTATCAATTCCTCCCTGTCATAAATATCGGTAATCTGTGCGCTCGATTTTTTAATCCCTATCTCATCGCCAAAATCGACTTTCAGTTTATATGCGGGCTTGCGAGCCTCAGGGAAATTTTCGACATCGACGATAGTACCGACCCGAAGTTCTACTTTTTCAAAATCTGCCCAACTGATTATATCCATTAAAGGACGTTTTTAAATGCAGTTCGTGAGGGTCTTGCCATGAAATGCAAGAGTATAAATTTATCCGCTTAAGTCAAGATTTGACCTCGTATATCGCCCTAGGTACCGTATGCGGAAACTAACCTGGACCCCGCACGAGGTCGTATAATACGAAGGCCCTTCTACCGGGCAGGGCAGAAAAACTACGGCAACACTCATACTATGGTATAGAGATAAGACTATGTACTTGATCACAAATAGAGCACTCAATACGGAGAAAAAGGGTCTGGATGTTTTTGCAAAAACGCCGAACCCGGCAGGACCCAATGAACTGAGATTGATGCGGGTCACAAAAAGGAACAAGCGTTGGGAAGCCAAAGCAATTATCGACAAGCTCACACCAACGAGCGTTAAAGCCCTGAAAAAGAAATATAAACTGGATCTCGATATTTCAAAACCCTGGCACGGAAGCCTCAAGGTGGCCTGTGAGCTTTTCGATCAGGCGCGTAGGCAAAATAAGTCAATACTGTTTTTTATCCACGGATATAACAATGACGTCGAGGACATCATCGAGACAGCCGATGAAATCGAAAAACTCTACGAGGTGATCGTGGTGCCATTTACCTGGCCAGCTAATGGCGGCGGTGCAATCTCGGGTACCGCATCTTATCTAAGTGATAAGGGCGATGCCCGGGTCTCTTCAGGCGCATTGAACCGTACCATCGGTAAGATCCAGCAATTACACCTGATGCTTACGACAGCGCGAAAAAACCAACTGCTGGAACGGGCGATGAAAAAACACCCCGATAATAGGCAGGCCGCTCAATCCCATTTTGTCAGGCTGGTAGAAAAAGACTGTCCTGTAACCCTGAACCTGTTGTGTCACAGTATGGGCAACTATGTTTTCAAAAGCACGTTAAAAACCAGTGATAATGCAACCTCCGGGCTGGTATTTGACAATATATGCCTGGTTGCGGCCGACGTGAATAATGCCAGTCACGCACAATGGGTTGGTAAACTGGATGCGCGAAAAAGAATTTATGTGGTGATTAACGAAAATGACTCTGCGCTAAGGGTTGCGCGCATTAAACCAGGCGATGAGCAGTTGGCACGCCTCGGACACTATACCCGGAAGCTCAACAGTCCTAATGTGCATTACATCGATGTCACCGAGGCCAGGCAGGTAGGTACGGAACATTCTTATTTTAAAGGTGATGCTATCGGCAACGAGTCGCTAAAATATATGTTTAATGAAATGTTTAACGGGCGTGCAGTGGAACATCATTTGAAATATTGGCCGGATAACAATAGCTATAAGCTGGACAGCAGGGGTATCGAGAGTATCAACCAGGATCATGCCTAGGTATGGAGTGTGCTAATAGGCAATTGCTCGCGTTTGGAGGTTCGGCCATCGAACAATTGCCGATAGCCGATGCCGATATATCGCTATACCAGCAGGTAGATCTCGGTCAGTCTTACGATGATTTATTGCACGAGCTGATCAATGACACTGTATGGCGGCAGGAGGAAATAACGCTATATGGAAAGACACATTGGCAACCGAGGCTTACTGCATGGTATGGCGGCAAGGATTTAAATTACTGTTACTCCGGAATCTCCATGCAGCCGCGACCCTGGAGTCAAACGCTACTGAAATTAAAGGCACGAATCGAATCGCTGGTTGCCCAGGGTTTTAACAGTGTATTGCTCAATTACTATCGCGATCACCGGGATGGTATGGGTATGCACAGTGACGATGAATCCGAACTCGGTAGGCGACCCGTGATTGCATCGCTCAGCCTCGGCGAAGAGCGAACCCTGCTACTCCGACACAAGTACCGAAAAGAATTAGTTACCTTCAAACTGCCACTACCGTCGGGTAGTCTGCTGGTAATGAAAGGCGATACACAAAGATTCTGGAAACACGGAATTATGAAACAAAAACAGCGTTGCGGGCCACGCGTAAACCTGACATTTAGAACCATAATTGAAAAGCAATAACCCTCTATCGAGGTGTCTGCAGGGTAAAGAATTGATTCTCGCAGAGGCGCAGAGCATCAACTTAGTGACCGTGAGTATCAGTTCCCCTGGCTCGCGTAACCGCTGCCGATCGCAGAAAAAGGCAGCTTAAGTTCCAGTTCGGGCACCTGCATCGCGATCCAGGCGGTGAAGGTATTGCTATTGGGTCCGGGAAAGACCTTATAGGACGTCTTCCAGGGATAAGCATGAGCGGCCTTGTCAACTGCATCAATTAGTTCTTCGACGCCCTCGCCGCGGTGCGCTTTGAGAAGTCGGGGTTTCGCGCCATACCAGTATCGGTCGGGAATATCCTGTCTAATCCCCAGAACCTGCGAGCCGCGCCATCCGATCACGTCATACACGGTATAATCCGATTCACCGGTTCGCTTGGCAGCAATCCAGGTGTGAATCGCAAACCAGCCACGCCAGTTCCAGGCGTCGGCACCGTATACGTGCAGGACCGCTTCATTAGTCACAGCGGGATCGGGTGCGATTCCAGCTGACTCGCGACTGGCAGTGTGCCAGTCGGTATGAGTTGAACAACTGAACAGAATCATAATTGCGATAATAACGATCAGTAGTGGTTTCAGGACTTCCATCAATATATAGTTCACTAAAACAGGGCGAAGTTCAACCAGGCGATGGGCTAAGACTTATGCGATTATCTCAGGCATGCCCGATGTCGGGCACCAGGTTGAGACGCTCAAACACAAACCGATGAACGATTCCAACAAAAATTTTCTTGCCAAATTCCTGGCACTGGAGTCAGCCGGGGGTATTTTACTGGTCGGTACTGCAGCGCTCGCGATGCTTATCGCAAATTCACCATTCTATCCATACTACACTCTCTTGATTGATACTCCGGTTGAAATCAGAATTGGCCCCCTGCAATTAGCCAAACCATTATTGCTCTGGGTCAACGATGGCCTTATGGCCATATTTTTCTTCCTGATTGGGCTCGAACTAAAGCGAGAAATCCTGGAAGGGGAGTTATCCGACCGAAGAAAAATCGTATTGCCCGGCCTGGGGGCCATAGGTGGAATGGTAGTTCCTGCTGCGATCTATGTTTATTTTAATAGTAGCGATCCCGTGGCTCTGAAAGGATGGGCCATTCCGACCGCTACTGATATCGCCTTTGCGCTCGGTGTGCTTACCCTGCTTGGATCCAGGGTTCCCATTAGCCTTAAAGTTTTTCTCACCTCCGTCGCTATATTCGATGATATCGGTGCGATACTGATCATTGCATTTTTCTATACCAGCAAAATTTCATTCACGGCCCTGGCCGTTTCTGCATTCTGTATCCTGTTTTTATATCTACTGAACCAACGAGGGGTAATCAAAATAAGTGCTTACCTTGTCGTTGGAGCCATCATGTGGGTTGCATTGGTTAAATCAGGTGTGCACGCCACGTTAGCAGGCGTCGTATTGGCCCTGTTTATCCCGATGCGCTCTGCTGCCAACCCCGATAGTTCACCGCTTAAAAGCATGGAGCATAAATTGCATCCTCTAGTCGCCTTGCTTATCTTGCCGGTATTTTCTTTCTGCAATTCCGGGATCAGTTTTGAGGGACTGGATCGCCAGGCTTTGCTACACGACATCCCTCTGGGGATAGCCCTGGGCCTGTTTTTCGGAAAGCAAATTGGTGTATTTGCATTCTGCTGGCTAGGCATAAAACTTCGCGTCGCCCAACTCCCGAATGAGATGTCATTTGCATCACTGTACGGCGTCGCGTTACTCTGCGGGATTGGTTTTACAATGAGTCTGTTTATTGGTTCACTGGCATTTGAGGAGACCGGCGTCAATTTAATATTCGACGAAC
>JACZQS010000323.1 GCA_022545625.1 Pseudomonadota bacterium | reverse complement strand
TCGGACCCCAGGCAATTCGGCAGGCCTCGCGTAACCTGCGCACTAATTTTCACCCGGCCTACGACACCGAGCCATTTAAAACACTCCAGGTTGCCGATGCCGGTGACGTGGGTTGCAACCCCTTCAACATAGAAGAGGCCATCGCCCAGATCGAGAAAGATACCAACGAACTATTTAAACAGGCTAGTTCTATTATCAGCCTCGGCGGGGATCACACTATAGCCCTACCGCTATTGCGGGCTGTCAATAAACAGGTTGGTCCGGTTGCCCTGGTGCATTTTGACGCTCACCTCGATACCTGGGATACCTATTTCGGTGCGCCGTATACCCACGGCACACCCTTTCGACGTGCGGCCGAAGAAGGGTTGTTTAACGACGACGCATCGATACACGTTGGAATCCGCGGGCCGCTCTACAGCCGTGAAGACCTGAACAACGATGCGGAACTGGGATTCAAGGTAGTCCATTGCGACGAGTTGCAGGACCATGGAGTGGACTACGTGGTGAAACGGATTCGAGACCGGGTTAAGGATAATCCACTCTACTTATCGATCGATATCGATGTACTCGACCCGGCACATGCACCGGGTACCGGTACACCCGAAATTGCCGGTATGACCAGCCGCGAGCTGGTCAATATCATTCGCGGCTTAAAGGGACTGAATTTGATAGCTGCGGATATCGTCGAAGTTGCACCGGCCTACGACCACGCCGAGATAACTTCGCTCGCCGCGGCGACTATTGCATTTGAAATGATCAACCTGATTGCGTTCAACCGGGACGCCAAAACCGGGTGATCAAATGTTGCAAATCAAAGCCATGCCATCTTGAAGGAAATCCCTGGCGCCAGATTATCACCGGTCTTTATTAATTGACCGATTAATTATATATGTGATATAAACAACCCGGATAAAATTTTTTTAGCCAGTAGGTTGTGTATACGACTATTCGGATATGACAAAAAACGATAATTCTAAAAGTGTAGAGAAGTTACGTCTGCATCTGGAATCGAACAATATCAAGTATCTGATTCCGAGCTATGTTGATATGCATGGTGTACCCAAAACCAAAATGGTACCGATTGCACACCTGGAAAAAATGCTCGGTGGTTCTGAACTTTTTACCGGGGCAGCGCTGGATGGCGTTCCCCAGGATGTGTCCGATGAAGAAGTCGGTGCCCATCCGGATTCCGAATCCTGCATGATTGTACCCTGGCGGGATGATTGCGCCTGGTTTGCCAGTGATCTCTGGACCAAAGGCAAACCCTTCCCTGCGTGCAGTCGCGGAATTTTAAAGCGGGTGCTATCCGATGCGGCTGATATGGGATACAGGGTAAACTGTGGCATCGAAGCCGAGTTCTATGCATTTGAAGATAATCATAACCGATTGACACCGCTTAGCCCCCTGCCCCATCTAGCCAAGCCTGCCTATGACGCCGTGCGATTGATGGATAACCTGGATCGGTGGCTCGGCGAGACTGTCGATGCGATAAACGGCCTTGGCTGGGATGTATACTCGTTCGATCACGAGGACGGCATCGGTCAGTTTGAAATTGATTTCGATTATGCAGATGCTTTGAGCATGGCAGATCGTTTTGTATTTCTTCGCGTTTTGACCAACGAAATAGCACGCAAACACGGTGCTTATACCAGTTTTATGCCCAAGCCATTTGCTGATAAGGCCGGTAGCGGTGCGCACTATAACCTGTCTCTTGCCTCTACGGATGGCAATAACCTGTTTGATCTGGGTTCCGGCTCGGATCCGCGAGGCTGTGGATTGACCGAGATAGGCTACCACTTCATCGGTGGCGTTTTACGCCACCTTCCTGCAATTCAGGCTGTATCCGCACCCACGGTAAATAGCTATAAGCGTCTTATTATTAAAGGGAGTACATCGGGCTATACCTGGGCGCCATGTTTTGTTTCCTATGGCAACAATAACCGCACCAACACGGTGCGAATCCCCGGGGGTGGCGGACGTGTCGAGTTGCGATCCGCCGATAGTGCCTGCAATCCATATCTTGGTATTGCGATGATGATCGCCGCCGGGCTGGAAGGCATAAAAGAAAAAACCGATCCTGGTGAACCACACCTGGATAACCTGTATTACAAAACCGATGCGGAACGCGCGGCCCAGGGGGTGACCTGGTTACCTCGGACCTTGAGTGAAGCGGTCGACGCTTTTGAAAAAGACCCGCTGGGCCGGGCAGTATTCGGCGACCTGATGTTTGATACCTGGATCGAATTCAAGCGAGCCGAATGGCTTAGCTATCTAAATCATGTTTCGGATTGGGAGCGCGACCGGTATTTGAAATTCTTTTGAAAATAAGGCTTAGTCTTCCTGGTACAAAGATCTTGTCGACCAGACAGATCGAGATACTATGTAACTGAAGCTTCCCCATAAATCACGACACTGCATCTCCAAGGAGGTATTTATCATGTCAAGTTACATCCTTTCAGACCCTAACTTCAGTGATGGCACTCGCTCGGAGGTCATAGAACAAATAATCGACCAGCTCCGAGGGCGCGAAGGTGTCAAACTCATTGGCTACGAGCCGGACCCTGATTTCGATCGTCTGCCGGCTGAAATACTGGGTCGCCCCGAGGCAATGAAACAGGCATTGCTCGACGCTGCCGGCAAGGCTTACGAGCTTATTGATATGGAAAAGCAGCATGGTCGCCATCCGCGTATCGGAGCCGTGGACACCATCGAAATATACCCTTGCAAGGGCATTAGCATCGATGAATGCAGGGAGTTTGCCGAGGACCTCGGGCAGGAGTTGTATAAACGCTACGATGTACCTGTCTATTTTACCGGTAAGAATGCGCGCCGCCCGGAGAATGAGGGGCTGACATTTATCCGCAAAGGCAACTACGAGGGACTCAAGGAGGCTATCCTGGTAGATCCGGAGCGAGCTCCCGACATCGGACCTGCAAAGTTACATCCGACCGCAGGAGCCACAATTGTCGGTGCGCTGGAGGAACACGATGCCTACTTCAACGTGGTACTG
>JACZQS010000322.1 GCA_022545625.1 Pseudomonadota bacterium | reverse complement strand
GCGCTATCGTGCGACCCTATATTCGATAGAGCTGGATAATGAAATTGCCTTTGATTCCAGTGGGTTTTCAAATTTAAACCTTGATGAAACCAGAAGGCAAGGGTTGATACTGGAGGCTTCCAACCAGTGGTCAGACAGAACATCAACCAACCTGAGTTTCACCCTGCTGGATGCGGAGATTACAGATGGAGCCTTTAACGGCAATACAATACCCCTGGTACCTGAAAAAACATTTCGCCTGGATGGTCTCTATCAAATCAATCAAAACATGCGCGTCAGCCTTGAGTTCATCGCCGTAGATGAGCAGGTATTTGGTGGTGATTTTGCCAATGCGCTCGGCAAACTGGATGGATATAATGTGCTGAATGGCAATTTATCCTATAGCGTGAATCGATGGGACCTGGCATTTAGAATCAACAATCTACTCGACGAAGAATATAGTGAAATCGGCAGTCAATTTACAGACTTTTCGGCTTTTCCGGTGATTACTATATTTGAATCATTCTTTCCGTCACCGGAGAGGAACTTCTGGGTTTCCGCCAAATACGAATTCTAGGCGGCTGGCATTAAACAAATCGCTGTTCAATTAAAAACCGGTGAATACGTTTTTCCAGCCAGAATTCGGGCCATAGTCTGCCGCCAATAAATCCCACGTGCCCGCCCCGTGCGGATAACTCCAGGGTCACATGGTCGGATAGTTCTTCTTCCACTGGTAACACCCCGGGATTCATGAACGGATCGTCCTGCGATTGAATGATCAACGTGGGTTTGTCGATACCGCGTAGAAACTGTTTCGCACTGCATCTCTGGTAATAATCCTCGGCGCTATCGAATCCGTGAATCGGTGCGGTGAAGGCATCGTCAAACAGGCGGAAGTTGTGCATTTTACGAGGATCAGGAAATATTCGATCATGCCTGTTGATCAGGTCGCGCTTGAGATGGATTTTTTTGATCAGGCGATTCAGCAGTGTGCGTTGGTATATTCTGGCAAATCCGAGGTCCATGGTATCGGCGCAGATATCGAGCCGCATCGGAACCGAAACAGCGGTGGCACAGTGAATCGCCGCATCGGTTTTTGCCTCACCCATATACTTCAGTGTTACGTTACCGCCGAGTGAATAACCGAGTAACGCAATATCGCTGATACCGCCAGATTTGAGATGTTCGATCACGTTCCGTAAATCGCCTGTTTCACCCGAATGATAGCCACGCAGCAGACGATTAGGTTCACCGCCACAACCCCGAAAATGCATCAACACAGCGGCAATCCGCTGTTGATTACAGTAATTCAGGATCCGCTTTGCGTAGGCCGAATGAATCGAACCTTCGAGTCCGTGCAGGATTAACAGCGTTTGAGGGGAGCGGGTTTCGCTCCACAGCAAATCGAGAAAATCGCCGTCTTCGAGCTCCAGGCGCTGTTTTTTTACCACCGGAAAAGGCGGATGAATGATATTCGACAGGATTGTTTGTAGATGGGGGTTACTCAGATAGAAAAGAGGCTTAAACGTGCTTTTCTCGATTCTGCCCGATCCTACCGATTGTATTTCCCCCGGTTTTTGGCTAGCCTGCATGCACTTTTGTCTTAGTTATCTTCATGTCCAACACCAATTTGCTCCAGATCGATAATCTTGCCTGTATTCGCGATGACCGGGTGCTATTCGAGCATCTTAATTTATCGCTTGCGGCCGGGCAAATGTTGCTGGTGGAGGGAGCCAATGGTAGCGGCAAAACCAGCCTGTTGCGTATCTTAACCGGCCTGAAACTGGCTGACGAGGGCCAGGTAATGTGGCAAGGTAAACCTATCGATCAGCTTGCGGCCGACTATACCGAGCAGGTCAGCTATGTCGGTCACCATGACGGCGTCAAGCGTGAGCTAAGCTGTCTGGAAAATCTGCGCCTGGTGCAGGCAATGGGCAAACCCTCTGGTGTGGAGCTCGACGACGCACTCGATCGGTTCGGTCTTTATTCTTATGGCGATACCCTGGTGAGCAGTCTCTCGGCAGGACAAAAGCGTCGGCTTGCCCTGTCGCGGCTGATGGTGACTGAATCACAGTTGTGGATTCTGGACGAGCCGTTTACCTCGCTCGATAAAAAAAGCATGGCAGGTTTCGAGCTGATGTTCGAGCAGCATTTGGCCGAGCAGGGGATTATCGTGATGACCTCGCACCATGACATTGGCATGGTTAACGCCGATATCCAGCGACTGGATTTGTCGCAATGACTCGATTGTCGTTAAGCCAGGCATTTATTTACCTGTTGCGTCGGGATCTGACTCTGGCATTTCGCAATCGCGCCGAATTTGCCAATCCACTGTTATTTTTCATAATGGTCGTCACATTGTTTCCACTGGCGATTGGCGCGGTGCCTGAATTGCTCGCGCGCATCGCACCGGGCATCATCTGGGTCGCCGCGCTACTCGCCGCGATGCTATCGCTGGAGAGTATTTTTCGTTCCGATTTTGATGACGGTTCCCTGGATCAATTATTGATGAGTGCGCATCCAATGCCGTTACTGGTATTGGCCAAGGTCTGTGCTCACTGGCTCGTCACCGGCTTTCCCTTATTGATAATTTCCCCCATTCTGGCCGAAATGCTCGGCATGCCGCAGCAGGCACAGGGGATATTATTTTTGACTATACTAGTTGGTACTCCGGTACTTAGCCTGGTGGGTTCGATCGGTGTAGCGCTAACCGTGGGTCTGCCAAAAGGTGGTATAATCCTGTCGATTCTGGTACTGCCTTTATACGTGCCTGTTTTGATCTTCGCTGCCAGCGCGATCGAAGCTGCGGCGGGTGGTCTTGACGTTTCGGCCCAAATCTATATGTTATTGGCTTTTTTGTTTCTGGCCCTTTCCCTTTCACCAGTCGCGGCGGCCGCGGCGCTTAAAATCAGTATGAGTTAGGAATATGTTTTTGTGGTTTCATAAATTTGGCTCACCACCGCATTTTTACCGAATTGCGGGCAACTGGCTGCCCTGGCTGGGCGCAATATTTTTACTATTACTGGTTGCTGGTGTCTATTGTGGG
>JACZQS010000321.1 GCA_022545625.1 Pseudomonadota bacterium | reverse complement strand
TTGGTACTCAACTTACCTTGTTTAAAAATAGGATACAAATAGGTGCATACTAGCAAGCCTTCTGAAACGCATTTCTCAGGGATGTTACTAAACACCAGTTGCCCGTTGCTATTGGTATAACTGTGAAACGATATCTCCTGAGCATTCACTGTTACATAGCAGAGAGCTAGAAAAAGAAAGCGCCACATTTTAAGATGCTTTCCTACGTTTACCGAATCCGACCAATCCAATCAGTGCCGTGCCGAATAGCCAGACGGCTGCGGGAACGGGGATGAGGCTGGGTATTAATCCATCAGCACTGAGTTAGCCCCACCCCACTAGCGCAAGAGACAACCAACACTTATGGTAAACTGATTCGGTCAAAGTCAACTAACTAAGATATTCAACCAATGGGTCACCAACAGACGTTTTAGTGGGCCTCATTTCATATCCACTTTCGAGGACTCAGGAGGTCCTTACTGATGACGTCACTAAAACGCCATAAATCGCCCAAACGGACCGAACCGGCTAACGGACCGGTTTGCCCATCCTGCGGCCTCGCCACTCTCTTTGAATCACGGTTCTGTCACTCTTGCGGAGCCACGTTGGACGGAGGCCCGGGCGGTAGCAAATGGTTCGCGCGCAGGCTGGCTAGTGTGGGTATGGTAGCCACGCTGGTTATCGTTGCCGTGATCGCTGGTACGTTGTTTTTCAAGCACGACGGCGCTCCGTCATCGTCGCCTCTTCCTATACTTACACCCGAGTTCAACACCCCTTTCATGACTTCGCAGGATAGCCCACCCGATCTTTCACAAATGACCGCGCGCGAAGCAGCTGATCGCCTGTTTAACCGTATCATGACGGCCAGCGAACAGGGCAAGCCCGCCGAGGCGCAGTTCTTCGTACCGATGGCACTCCAGGCATATGGAGCTCTACCGGTGTTGGATCGTGATGCTCACTACCATCTCGGCCTAATTTACGGCATGGCTGGTGACCGTGGCAATGTCGAGAAACATATCGCCGCCCTGAGACAGAGCGTGCCGAACCATCTACTAGCGTCTATGCTTGACCATGATATTGCCGAGCAAGCTGGCGATAAATTCGCCATTTCACGCCACATTGCGGACTTCAACGCAGCGTATGATGCCGAGATGGCTATCGGGCGGCCCGAATATGAAGTTCACCACGGCTCCATCGAGAGGTTCCGAGCAGCCACCAAAAATTGGGTGACTCAGTAATTAAGCTGTTCCAGAACCACCAGCCGCCCCAGCCCAGTTCGTAATACGCCCACCAGCTGCCAAGCGCGATACCGACAGTCAAAAACAGCCAGGCAAAATTCGTCCAGGGACGCGACCAGCGCGACCAGGCCGAGCCGACCTGCCCCGACAACAAGGTGGCGATGGCAAACGAAAAGGCCACGGAAAAACCCACGTAACCCAGATACAGCATCGGCGGGTGAATCGCCAGGCCGGGATCTTGTAGCAACGGGTTCAGGTCGCGCCCCTCAATCGCGGCCGGCAGCAATCGTTCAAACGGGTTGGAGGTTACCAGAATAAAAAGCAGAAACCCGACACTGACAAAACCCATCACGCCGATTACACGCGCCAGCATCACTCTGGGTACGCTGCGGCTGAACAGCGCAACGGCCACCGTCCACCCCGAAAGGATCAGCGACCACAACAGCAGCGAACCCTCGTGGGCGCCCCACACTCCCGAAATCAGGTACACCAAGGGCAATTCCGAATTGGAATTTGTCGCCGCGAACAGAACGGAAAAATCGTTGTTGATGAAAACCACGGTCAGACAGATGTATGACATCAACACCAGCGAAAACTGGGCAAAAGCGGTGGGTCGCGCCAGTGCCACCCATCTGGAATAACCTAACTGGGCACCGAGCAAGGTGAAAAATGTTTACGTAATAGCAATGCACAGCGCTGGTATCAGCGCGAAATGTCCGAGTTCGGGGATCATGGGAATTCCTCTGATAATTCGATGCAGTTAAATGCCGTTACTCATTCCGGGCATCACCTTGCCCGATTTCTTCATCGCCTCCATGACCTCCGGTGGCATGTAATTTTCGTCGTGTTCAGCCAGCACTTCGCGCGCAATGACAAAACCATTGCCATCGAGACGACCGTTGGCAACTATTCCCTCTACCTCGCGAAACAGGTCGGGCAGGATGCCGGTGTATTTAACCTTTACCACCGACTCATTATCGGTGAGATCAAACTCGACCGTCAATCCTTCTCCGGGCCGACTGAACAAGCAGATTGCCTATGCATTGGGAATCAGTGAGAAGACAGTCAAGGTCCATCGCGGGCGTGTCATGCAAAAAATGGAGGCCCACTCATTGGCAGAGTTGATCCGTGATTTCGGGGTAATTGCAGGCGATCCGTAGGACTTTCAATTACTACGCGGCTGTGCAAGTCAGCGATTTGAGCCGAAGTCCGATTAGTCATTATGTAGGACTAAGGTCCAATATCATTTTCTGAGTCTAAAGCCTTATCATCCCGGAAAAGGGCTAATCTTCGTCAATAATAACCGCGGATATAAAGGGGGGGGATTGCTCGGTCTTATGGGTAGGTTACTACTATTTCTTTTTCTTACCCCATTGATTTTTGATGGGGAACTCATGGCTGAGACTAAATATTTAACTAGTCCGGTCTGTATCGAGTGCCATCAGGAATTGCATGCCACCTTCAGCGACACCATGATGGGAAAAATTTTCTTAAATGCCCCTCGCACGCGACAAGAGGCCCTTGGCTGCGAGGCGTGCCATGGTCCCGGTTTGAATCATCTGATCGCAATTGGAGCCAATAAAGAAGATAAAGGAATTATCAACTTTCAAAATAATTCCCTGGAATCGGTATCTGAATATAATGCTATTTGCCTTAGCTGTCATCAAGCAGGGCAAAGGATGCACTGGCGGGGAAGTCAGCATGATTCAGCAGATCTTTCCTGCACAAGTTGCCATACGATCATGAAAAAGGTTTCGCCAAAAAGACAGTTTTCGAAAAAAAGCGAGATTGAAACTTGCTTCCAGTGTCACGCCGATA
>JACZQS010000320.1 GCA_022545625.1 Pseudomonadota bacterium | reverse complement strand
AGCGGTGCCAGAATCAGGATCAGTACGGCGAGAATCGCGCCGGTTGCGAGCGTGTTGCCCAGTAGCGCAATCGCCACGTTTCCGCTAGCCAACGTTTCGGCCATGATGCCGGAACCGACCACGGTCGCCAGCAGGAATGTTGTGCCGATGAATTCAGCGGCGTATCTTCGTGCAGGGGAGTATTGCATAAAAGGATTCATATCCGGGACGACTAACCCCGCGTAAACTACCCGCTAAGCGCGGTCGCCGCAAGACCCGGCTGGGGGGGTGCCCTTATATCGCTCCACCGGATAACTGGTAAACCCAGGCCGTGAGCATCGAACCGATCAGTCCGAGTGACAGGTAAAGCGCAAATACCGGTTTTTTAACCAGCGCGAATACCGCGATAGCGGCTGGAATCGATGAAACCGCCCCGGCGGTGATAAACGCCATCGCCGCTCCCGGCGCCATACCCATTTCGAGTAAACCGGATATCAGCGGGATCGCCGCGTAGCCGTTGAGATAGGAAGGGACGCCGACGATCGCGGCAAGTGGAATGGCGAAAATCTTCCCGGCCCCGACATAATCGGTAATCCAGACTGGTGAGATATACGCTAGCATCAGGCTTTCGAGAAAAAATGCAAAAGCCAGCCACTTTCCAAGGAATACGGCGATGCTGTAACTCTCGGACCTGAATGATTCGATGCGTTGTGGCTCCTGCCAGAAACGCCAATTGATGCCAGTGTTTGCGCCCGATGATGCGCAGCTGCCGGTGATATTTGCCTGCAGAGGGTTCTTGAGGAAGCCGTAGCGCTGTACCAGTAATACACTAAACCCTGCGAGCAACCCCATCGCTATCGTTGCCAGGGTTTTGGCAATAGCGAAGTTTAAACCGATTCCTGCCGCGGTAAGAATGAACATTTCCGGATCCATGATCGGAGAGGCAATCCAGAATGCCATCACCGGGGCCAGCGGTACCCCGGCACCGAGCATCGCGGCTATCAGCGGAATCACGCCGCAGGAACAAAAAGGTGACAGCGCGCCGACAAATGCCGCGAGGACCGTGGCTCGTACAGGATTTCCAGAAAATACGCCGGCAATGATCGCATCCGCACCGGTGGCCTTTGCGTAAGCCGCGAGGCCGATCGCGAGGGCGAAGAAGGGTAGCATTTGCCACATCGATTCCAGAGTAAAAACAATACTCTGGCTGATTTGAGAAATATCAAGTACAGCTAGTAATCCGGTTAAACCGACCAGCACGAGAAATACCGGGTCCTTCATAACTATGCCAATTCTGCCAGTACTAGCGATAAAGAGGCGGGCATAGTGCCTTGATGTATTAATGACTTGTTCAACCATGATTCTAGTTATACCGAAATAAGAGTTAAATTTATTTAGGCCACCTTGCTGCCGGTTTCTGCTGAGTCATCGACACAGCATTCCTCGGTGAGGTAGGCGACCAGGTCATCCAAACGTTCGTATTCCATCTTGCAAATTAACGTGGCCTTCTCGCGCTCCTGTCGAATCAGGCCGGCACTTTTTAAATGAGCAATGTGATGGGTCAGCGTCGACCCCGGAATTTGCAGTTTCTTCTGCACCAGGCCAACCGGCATACCCTGGTCACCCGCGCGAACCAGTAAACGTACGATTTTCAATCGTGTGGGATTGCCAATTTTGCTTAGTAACAGTGCCGCGGTTTCGAGTTCCATAGCGATACTGTAGATGTTTAATATAAAGATGTCAACTA
Source organism: Pseudomonadota bacterium (assembly GCA_022545625.1). Classification (GTDB taxonomy): domain Bacteria; phylum Pseudomonadota; class Gammaproteobacteria. The sequence continues at coordinate 1,317 of JACZQS010000320.1, read as the reverse complement.
TATTACTAGAATTACCGAAATATAAGTTTTAAACATCGTGGGAATTGTTAAATGGATTCCGGCTCTAACGGCCGGAATGACGAGTTTTAGTGCGATAGGTAACCTGTCATTCCGGACGCTAGAGTCGGAATCTTAATAACGAACTGTCATTCCGGCCATTGAGCCGGAATCTTATAAAACATGGCACAATATCAGGCCTTTCGCTATGGCCGGAATCCCTGGGACAAATAGTTGGATCCATTGTCTAAAATCTATCATCTGCGCTAAAGAACTTGGCAAAATTAGGCAATTGGATTATGGTGATCGTGTAACCCGATTATTGTGACATTCCGAAGTCAACATAATAATAATTATTGACTTCGCATTGGCAATAAATAAACACAATATCAACTTGAGGAGCTTATGAAAAACAAATCCAAAATTATAGTAGCGGATAAACCCGAGATCGAACTGCTCGATAGCAGCGATCGCAGGTTTCTACTCGATGCGCTAAGCCGCGGCATGAGCCGTCGCCAGGCATTGACCTGGATGATGGCAGCTGGAGTTACCGCGGCCACCGCTGGCAACCTGTTCACCCAGGCTGGTTCGGTGTTGGCGGCGACGCCGAAAAAAGGCGGAAAAATTATATATGCCAGCGACATGCACGGGCCACCCGATACCCTCGACCCGGGCCTGAACACGTCGAATATCGACTACACGCGCGGCCGCACCCATTACAATGCCCTTTGTCAAATTAATGACGACCTGTCGACACGCCCCGAACTAGCGGAAGAATATTCGTCCAACGCCAACTCGACCGAGTGGACATTCAAACTGCGTAAAGGCGTCAAATTCCACGACGGTAGCTCGTTTACCGCCGATGACGTGCTCTACACGATGAGTCGTCACTATGGTGAATTATCGACATCGACCGCAAAAACACTGGTTGCCGATGTCAAGGAATGGAAAAAAATCGATCAGTACACGGTCAAGGCTATTATGTCAGGACCAAACGCGGACCTTCCGGTAATCCTGGGTACGCCGCAGTTCAAGATGGTCAAGAATGGCACCGAGCATTTCATTGCCAACGAGGCCGAGGGTATCCCGTTTCCCGTCGGCACCGGGCCATTCAAGCTGGTCGAGTTCAGCCCCGGGGTGCGTTCACTGCATGTTCGTAACGATGATTACTGGCGTGATGGCCCCAATGTCGATGAGATTGAAATCACCGCGATCACCGACAAGGTCGCGCGTACCAGCGCCCTGATATCCGGTGATATCGATATGATGCAGGCGCTCGATCCGAAGGCCATCAAGCAGATCGAAGCCTCGCCGGGCGTG
>JACZQS010000319.1 GCA_022545625.1 Pseudomonadota bacterium | reverse complement strand
CCGTTCATGTCGCGAACTGGGCCACCGCTGCCACCGTGAGTGGTATCGGCATCGTAGACCACGGTGGCAGTTGTGAGTTGGCCGACTATGCCGCGGCTTGCAAGCGGACGGATAAAATTCGACTTTGACAATCGTTCGGCCACATCCCAAAAATCCAGATCTTCATCTTCCTGGAGCTCGGCTAAAAAAGTTTCGCCGGTCTGTGCCAGCATCGCCCTCAACCCAGTCGGATATCCCATCACAATTACCTCGTCGCCGGGTTTGAGCGGTTTTTCGCTGAGGTTAATGTGCGGCAAATTGTTGACGACATCGCTGCATAGCAGGATAGCAAGATCAGATTCGTCGCTGGCTTTCAGCAGTCGAACCGGAAAGGAATTGTCGATAAAGGGTAAATGGCCTACAAATTTGATTAAAATTGGCTCCATACCTTGCTCAACCCATGCTTGTACACTGCTGTCATCTTCCCAGGGTTTGGCGACGTGTCGATTCGTCAGTAGTGCGCCGCTGGCGTTCACCACAAAAGCAGTTCCGGAAAACTGCCGTTCGGCGACTTCTCCGTCACCCTCGAGAGTCAGTAAAGGCTCGCCGCGATAGGAAAAGAGCGGTAGTCCTTCATCATTAACACCATAACGCAGCATCCGACCTGACGCTTTATCCCTGAACCCGTAAGCTCCCTGGAGAAATACAATCGAGCGCGTGGCTGCGGCTATAACCCGGGTACTTGCGGCGGAACGTTTTTCCAGAATATCCAGTCTCTCGGCCGCGTCGGTCAACGAGTATTTGAGTTCCTGTCTGAGGGTATTGAGATCGGACAGGCGCAAGGCTTCCAGGTTCGTCCTGGTAAGCGTGCGAGCGAAACTTTCCAATTGCAGTGTGCTGCTTTCGGCTTGTTGCTGGAGGCGAACATCGGCCCGGTTCTGGTGGAAGACGGTCACAAAAAGGGCAACGATAGCCGCTATAACACTGAGCCGAAAAAATAGCGTGGTTTCGAAAGCGAAGTCTCGAAAAAAGTTACGCAACACGCAGCCGAGGCGTGCAGTCAAGGACTTGCGACTGACGCGCGTGTAGTCAATACAATCGCTAACCATATCACCCAGCGATCTTCGAACCCGCCCCCCCTGTTGGTAAAGTCGGTAACGACAAAGAGGTCCGGTGTCGCCAAATTCAATCAGGTCACGTTGCTCGAGATGCTTGGCGACTACACGTTTGCCGTTTATCCAGAGCGGATAATCATTGCGGGCCTCGATCTCATAACTGTCATCGGAACGATGCAGGCGCGCGATGGTTGTATCCTGTGGTAGATCGCTGCTGGGTTCGGCGATGCTGATCATCTGCCTGTTATCCAGCGATATATCCATCGCAATTCCACTCAGCCAGGATGCAGTACCTCGCGCCGGACCGGTCAGGTGCTCCAGTGAAGCGGTCGCGAATTGGGTAGTCGCCAGAATGTCACTATTTTCGTCCATAGTATTCACCTTACGCCTCTCCTGTAGCAATTGCAGTAGATAAACGGTATATCGGGTGGCTCCTTTCGGCGTTTAACAGCCTTTGACGTCCGATTAAAGGAGCGGATTTACGGCGCATTACTAATTTAGACCACCAAATTGGAGAAAAAGCTCACGAACGATCGAGAGAAGCTTAATGTCAGGGAAGGCCTCGGAAATCGATACAGAGAAGTATGATTAGAGCTATTAATGCCATCATCCGAATCAGACGCCCTTCTACCGCCTTATCGAACAATACTACCCCGATTCCATAATTTGTCAGGCGTCCAGAGAGGACAAAACTGCAAAAAATTCAACATCGGTCACCCCAGGATATTCCTGCACTAATAGGGTGTGAATTGCTGATACTTTAGCAGTATCATAATGGGCCGCGGGTATCTCCCGCGAACTTGAGGAGGATAAATCCAATGTCACTTCGAATTAATGACCAGGCACCAAATTTCACTGCAATGACCACAGAGGGTGAAATTGACTTTCACCAATGGATCGGCGACAGCTGGGCCATCATGTTTTCGCATCCGAAGGATTTCACCCCAGTGTGCACGACCGAGTTGGGCTATATGGCCAAGCTCAAGCCGGAATTTGACAAACGAAATTGTAAAATTATTGGACTCAGTATCGACCCCGTCGACGATCATACCGAATGGGCCAAAGACATCGAGGAGACCCAGGGCTCCGCAGTTAACTACCCGATGATCGGTGATACCGATCTTAACGTCGCCAAGCTCTACGGCATGTTTCCGGCAGATGAATCCGGTGATGCGTCCGGGCGCACCGCAATGACCAATGCGACGGTCCGAAGCGTATTCATGATAGCGCCAGACAAAAATATAAAACTTATTCTGACCTACCCCATGACGACTGGACGAAACTTCGACGAAGTACTGCGTGTGCTTGATTCAATGCAGCTGACAGCTGCTCACAAGGTCGCCACACCAGTCAACTGGAAATCGGGCGAAGACGTTATTGTTGTCGCAGCAGTGTCTGACGAAGATGCCGAGAAGCAGCATCCAGATGGGGTACGCAAGATCAAACCGTACCTGCGTTATGTTAAACAACCGGGATAAGTCACTAGGCGCTACACTTTTCGGCCCTATTCTGCCGTGTGCATGATGGTTGCGCCAATTTCTTCTATCGTCATAGGTGATGTTTTAACAATAGGTAGTCCACCCAGGCGGAAGAAACTTTCCGCCTGGGTGGTGGAAAAGCAATCTCCTGTCCATCAAGTCTTTGACCTGCGAACTGTTAGCTCGCTTGTGGCCTGCATACTTTGTGTATGGATTTTATATAGTTATTAACAGTGAATTGATGCCGACTCGGGGGGGTTAACAGGAACTTGTATCGGTCTAAATTCGTCGTCAGCTTACTCTTCGAGGAGATCCGATAACCAACTTTCATAGGATTTAGGGCTAATACCAGAATCAGATTTGGTATCCGGATTACTCCCGGTGTTTCCGCCGCTGTTGGCACTACCATTGCCGCCGCCGTTCCCGTTCCCACCGCCATTTCCACCGCCGTTGCCACCGCCATTTCCACCGCCGTTGCCACCGCCATTTCCCTT
>JACZQS010000050.1 GCA_022545625.1 Pseudomonadota bacterium | reverse complement strand
GTTAACCTCTTCCGATCGGAGTACTTCGAGACCACCTGTTTGATGGATTCTAATTGCTTTGGTCTTCATGAATTCGGTCAATTTAGCATCGTCGCGGTCTCATAGTATACCCTGAGACACGGGTCGTGTATGTCCAATGCGGTGCATCACTACTGCCTGGTCAGGGTCGAACTGCCAGCCGTGTATCGGATCACAACAAACAACCCCGAAACCACCAGGGCGACACCCAGCCACTGCATTCCAGATAAATGTTCCTGCAATATAATGGCAGCCAATAGTATTGAAACCACCGGTTCCAGATTCAGTATGAAAGCAGCGGTGGTGGCCGGTAATCGTGCCAGACAAAGTATTGCGACCAGATAAAACAGCGTGGCCGCTGCGAGTGCAATCAAACTAATGGTGGCAGTCGACAGGGAAAACTGTGTATAAACAAGCGGGACAATCATCGCCAGCCCGACAGCATTTATCCAGAAGGTCATCACTAGCGGATTAAGATGTGGGGCAATTCGAGCGCCGTTGATAAACGTATAAGCTGCGCCTAGCGCCGCCAGTGAAGCAAACAGTAATCCGTCTGAATCCAGATCCGCGGATCCACTCGATAACACCAGGTAAAGACCCAGAAAGGTAAGGCAAAATATTGATATCAGTAAGGGCGAAGTGGGGATCTGCCGGCGTACCATCGAAAAGGCTAATACCAGTAGTGGATAGGTATAGAGAATTAGCACCGCGAGGCTCACCGAGATTGATTCTACCGACAACAGGTAGCAGATCATCGATCCCGACCAGATAAATCCGAGCATTAAAACCGGCAGACGTTGATGACGGCGAATTTTAAATGGCCGGTGTCTGAAAGCTATCAACAGGCCGAAGACTAGTGTCGATACCAGAAAACGGGTTAGCATCAACGCCATCGCGTTTCCACCGACTGCATAAAAAATCTTCGCCTGTGTCGTGATGGCGCCAAGGCTGATTGCGGTAATCAAAGCAAAAACGATGCCTGCATGAATTGGCTTGATCGAATTCATTGCTATCACTTTAAAGCAAATCCATTGCTGTTCTACAAATATTTATAATTCTTAATAAATGCAGTGGATTCCTGGTGTAAAAGAATGGTTCTCGCAAAGCCGCAAAGCACGCAAGGGAAAAACCGGAAAATGAAAATTGAGAAGTATCCTGGCAATACCAGGATTGAAATTTTAATTTTGCGGTTAGTACCCAAAGATAAGCTCATTAACCTTTTGCGTTCTCTGCATCTTTACCAGATTTTCGATACCAGGCTTGCCAAGCGCAGCAGGATTTATTAGTGTCGTATCGAATTGATCTGGCCTGAGTAGTGACATGAGCGCATTAAAATTACCTGACTCACTGGTAAGTGCCGAATGGCTGCAGCGCAATATTGACCATCCGCAATTGGTGATCTTTGACGCCAGCTGGCACCTGCCGACTTCGGGTCGCGATGGTTTTAAGGAATGGCAAAACGAGCGAATCAAAAACGCACGTTATTTTGATTTTGATAAAACCGTGTGTGCCCCTGATTCAGATCTTCCGCACATGATGCCAGATGCTCAACAATTTACTGCCGCGGTGCAAAAACTCGGATTAAACGTCGATAGCGTGGTCGTGATATACGATTCGCTCGGACTGTTTTCCAGCCCCCGGGTCTGGTGGATGTTGAGATCGATGGGATTTGAGGCCTGTGCAATTCTTGATGGTGGATTACCGGCCTGGAAAAATGCGCGATTTGCCATCAGTAACGAAACGAAGCCCGACTCCTTCGATACGGGTAACTTCGTTGCTAGTCCGGCCGCAGGCGATTTCTGCGATGCACAGGCGGTACTCGTCGGCATCGATGACCCGGGGACTACGATACTCGATGCAAGGCCCGCGGAACGTTTTCGAGGTGAGGTAGAAGAGCCGCGTCCCGGGCTGAGAAAAGGCCACATGCCGGGCGCCAGGAATGTGCCTTTCTCCGAGTTACTGCATCAGGGGCGGATGAAATCGAAAGCCGAGCTAAAACAGATATTGAATCGACAGATTCCTGCCGGCAACCACACGATTTGTAGCTGTGGTTCAGGTATTACCGCCTGCGTGATAGCCTTTGCCGCTCATTTGGTCGGCTATGATGACCTGTCGGTCTACGATGGCTCCTGGTGCGAATGGGGGCAACCCGGAGACTTACCGATCGAATAACCCAACCAGGCCGGCAATATCCTCGAATACGATATCGGCCAGTTCTTCCAGATCGTCGCGTGTACTGGCGCCAGTGAGAACGCCGACACAGAGGCCTGCCTGCGCATTTTTCCCCATTTCCATATCGTGACGATTATCGCCGACTACTATGACCTCGGCAGGTGTTAATGACATTGCCTGGCAAAATGCGAGCACCATTCCCGGTTCGGGTTTGACGCCGTAGCCACTGTCATAGCCGCATAGAAAATCGAACTCGGATATCACATCGAAGGGTTCCAGGGTGTTATGGATTCCCTGGTAACTATCGCTGGTGGCGACGCCGAGTTTCAAACCCGCTTGTTTGAGTGTTCGTATGGTAGTTTGCAAACTCCGCACCGGAGTGGAATGCAGCGACCCCTGATGCTGAAAAATCTGGTTGAGGCGCACACTCAGGGATTCTAATTTTACTTCGTCATCGACATCGGGCAAATATTCAGCCCAGGCCCTGGCAATTTCATGGTTGGTACCGGCGGCCAGTAGAGAGCCCCCGATAAAACGCCCGGTGGCATAGTCATAACCATGTTCCGCAAGCAATTTCCGTGCTAATTGCGCATCATTATTGGTGAGCTCGAGCGCCGCGTAACGGTATACCGGTAACCAGGTTGGGCTGAAGTCGATCAGGGTCCCGTCCTTGTCAAATACGATACCCTTGTATGCCATCAGCTATTTCCCGCCTGGTTAACTGGCTTCATACTATTTGGTCTACCCGGTGCTTAAGGCTTTAACACTGACTGGAGCATGTTTTGGTAGCCTAGCACTGGTTTGATATCAAGGCCTGCCACCTTACCGTCATCGTCATAACGTCTCAGCTGAACAGCGGCCTGGTGGTAGGGACTGGACTCGAATGCTTCAATTTCGGTCTCGGTCATCGACCCACCTTGAACCTGCAACGACTGTACTGAGGCCGCTGACAGATGTGCGAAGTATTGTTTATCGAGCGCACACAGATATTTTTTTGCGGCCACGTGCAGGCGAATAGGCTCGGTAACCGAGGCCGGATAAAAGTCCTGGAGAAATTTGGCAGCTGCCAGTTCGTGCAGGTTATCGATTCCGGTTTCGAGCGCATCGATCGGAAAGTCACCGACGAAGTGACCAATATCGTGCAACAGGGCAGCGATTACCAGGTCGTCCGGGGCGCCGTCGGCAACCGCGCAGGCCGCGGTCTGTTCCATATGTTGCGCCATGTTTACCGGCTCACCCATATAGGCTTCACTACCACGACGGGTAAAAAGATCGAGAATATAATCGACCAGGGTATCGCGATTTAATGGTTGCCTGGGCATTGTGTGTCTCGGTTCGTAAGCGGGTTATATCGGATTGTATTCTCGCATCGCGATATTCTGGAACAGGTCTATCGAATAGTAAATATTTGATTGAGTAAATCTGGCATTGACCTGATCGAGTTTATATAAAGGACTCTCCAATTGTTACTGGATAGATAATTCAACCATTTGGTTGACTAACTAGATTAATTTATATATATTCACCCAGTTGGTTGAATTTATATGAATGAAAATAAACTATCCACGTTACTCAAGGCCGTCAGTGACGCTACGCGGCGATCATTGTTGACGGTGTTATGTCAACAGGGCAAGACCCGGGTTACCGATCTGGCACGGATTTATGACCTGTCATTGAACGCAGTATCCAAGCACATCAAGGTGCTGGAGAAAGCAGGGCTGGTACGCCGCGAAACGATCGGCAGAACCCACTGGATAGCAGCCGATTTGACTCAAACCACTGAAATTGAAGACTGGTTTAAGTCGCTAAAATCTATCTGGGCGTTGCGCCTGGATAATTTCAACGAATTGATGACCGGGGGAGACAAGAACAATGAATGATTTAATCTGTAAGCTGAGCAGGGTGATCAACGCGCCGATCGATAAGGTTTTTGACGCCTGGCTAGATCCGCAACTTTTGGCACGCTTCATGCTGCCGATGCCAGGAATGCCGCAACCTAAAACCGAAGTTGATGGTCGCGTGGGAGGGCGCTTTACGATACACATGGATGTCGGAGAGAAAATTATTCCACATTCGGGGACCTACCTGGAACTGGATAGGCCCAATCGCCTGGTGTTTTCCTGGGAGTCGCCGTTCTCCACCGATGGAAGCACTGTGACACTGGAATTTACTGCACAGGATAAGGCTAAAACCCGGCTAGAACTGACCCACGTCAGGTTTATTGACGAGGAAACCCGCGACAATCATGAAATTGGATGGGGCAATATCCTCGCTGCTCTCGATGACCTGTCTTAAGCAAATTGGAGAATTAACATGCAGACTAGAAAACTGGTTTCCAGAGACGAGTGGCTTGAAGCGCGTAGGATATTTTTGCAGGAAGAAAAAGATTTTACCAGGCTACGCGATCAGTTGAGCCAGAAACGAAGGCAACTACCCTGGGTTAAGGTCGATGCCGAGTATTTATTCGAAGACCTGAATGGAAAGCTGAGCCTTGCTGATTTATTCGAAGATAAAAGCCAGCTTATCATCTATCACTTCATGTACGGACCCGACTGGGAGGAGGGCTGTCCTAGCTGTAGTTTCTGGGCTGATAATTTCAATGGTATCGACATTCATCTCAGGCATCGCGATGCAAATATGGTCGTTGTATCGAGGGCCAGTCTGACGCAATTGCAGGCCTACAGGAAGCGTATGGGCTGGGATTTTAAATGGGTATCATCATTGGGTAACGATTTTAATTCCGATTATCATGTGTCATTTAGCGCCGAAGAAATGGACAAAGCCGAGATGTTCTATAACTTTAATTTCGGTAGCTTCCCAGCCGATGAAGCGCCCGGGATAAGCGTGTTTTACCGGAGTCCTGAGGCTGAAGTGTTCCATACCTATTCCTGCTATGCACGGGGCCTGGATATGCTGAACGGTGCGTATCATTACCTGGATTTGTTACCCAAAGGACGCGACGAAGATGATCTGGATTTCACCATGGCCTGGCTCCGCCGACACGATGCATACGAAGGTTAAGTCTGGTTCTCTGAACCGATGATCGACCTGGTCTGCAGATATCTCAGGTATATGAAGCAACCGATACTCGCGCCCAGGTGTTTCAGGCTGTGTCCGCTGACTAACCCTAACCATTCAAAAACCTGCTGGTCGAGTAGTTCAAATATCTTGGCAACCAGGTACCAGCCGAGAAACCACCAGATTGCCCGCCCATGGGTAAATTTTTCGTCGAACATCAACAAGATCATTGGAACCAGCAACATCGGTAAGAATTGCACCAGGCCATAGGGACGTAAGTCTCCATTACCTGCCAGTTCGCTGTGATGCCAGTAGACTATCGATAAGACTCCGACGATGATTAATGGCAGGAAAATTATCCTGGCGAATTTTAGGGAAAGTCGCTCGGCCAGGATAATGGTAAAAAAGGACATGAATGCGAGCGTCATTGGCAGACGGTCCCAGACCAGGCTCTGGTTATCTGGCATCCAGTGGTAATAGGCCGATCCGGGTGCGACAGCCGCTAGCGCAGCGAAAAACGTGATGTATACTGCAAATATAGAATCGACGACAATCAGCGATCGCCGAATGCAAAGGAAGTACAGCCCGGCAAAACCGATCAGGGCAAAGAACAGGTTTGTCGCCACATTCAGCACATTTGGAATTGCGAAATAGGCCCGTTGGTCTGCGAACTGGTGATACTGTTGGTCCTGGGGTACCGGGTCTACAAGGACGCCGGTGGCAATAACTACTGCGGTAACAAGTGCTAAAACTACCACTTTCGTGTTTGTCGAATTAAGAGTCATTTGGCGTTTGAAGAATAGCCAGGCGAGGTCGCAACCAGTTGCCTGAGATCATTCGCGCCGAATCTGATGCCAAACTGGTTGCGCAAAATTTTGTTCAGGCTCGCCTCGTTCCCAACCATGGTTTCTTCCCGATTATCCTGCTCATTTACGATATAGCGGCCGTCGGCATAGGTAATTCGACCTGATTCGGTAACGCGTGAACACACGGTTTTGCGCGTAAAACTGGATGATTGACTGGTTTGATGATAATCACACATGGCATCGAAGTGATGCAGTGGATGTGATTTCATATCGAAAATATACTGTGATTTCCAGTCGCCGGCCTCGAATCGTTGCTGCAATACCCATCTTCCCTCATTGTTTTGCAGGCGATAGTAGCGATCGAACTGATAGCAATCGGCACCGCCTGGAATTATTGGTAACAAAAACGAGTCACCGAAGCCCACATCGGCAATGACCGGCTGATCCAGGTTTACCAGGATCAGCATGTGATCGAATTCGGGACCCAGAGTCTCGCCATCGTAGGTTCGGGCTGACAGCAATTTTACCTTGAAACCGATCTTGTCCAACAGCCAGGCAAACGCGCTGTTGAGTTCATAGCAAAAACCGCCACGCTTTTTATTGACAATTTTATCGAGGATGGCCGGTAGTTTGAGATCAATGCGACGGCCCAGTATTATGTCGAGGTTCTCAAATGGTACGGTTTGCTGGTGTGCCAGGTGCAGGTGATTTAAGTTGAACAGGTTCGGTGCCAGGCTACCGGTATAAGCAATGCGATGCAGGTATGTTTCGATGGTGACTAATTGTGAATTGATACTAAATACCTCTTCAATTTAATAACCAGTAAAACCCGCGAGACTAGATTATTGGCAGGTCGCGAAGCTGATTCTTCACTGCTAACTTCTGATTGATTATGCTGGCGCAGGATTACCCGTAGACCATTTTTTGAATCGATTTTTGCAATAAGCGAGCAACGTGGGATAGTCAGGAAAATAGAGATCAAAGCCGTCTTCGGCTGGCGCGTCGTACTCGCAGAAATCATTCTCGTGGGTGCGGCATATAGCAGGGCGATCTTCGTATATGCCGCATCGCCCATCCACTTCAAGGTGACTACAGGGCGTGTCAAATATAACAAACCAGCCGTCTTCATCTTTATAGACACCCACGCCCCGATGCGAAACCTGCCAGAGCAGGATTTCAAAACTATATTTCGAGCGTGGGACGTCGATCTGTTGGGTGACATAAGTGCAACAGGTAGAATTAGTGCAGCGCTCGCATTTATTGTTGGTTATTGTCTCGGTAGTGATGTCGATGCTGGGGAATGCCGGAATATTCATTCTGGACCTCCTGTGAACTTGTTGGATCTGGGACGACAGGCTACAGCCAGTCCCTGGGTTGCAGGTAATATTCGGTGAGCCTGGCCTCGGCACTACCGGTCTCGGGGCGGAAATTATATTGCCAGTTCACCACCGGTGGCAGAGACATCAGGATGGATTCGGTGCGGCCGCCCGATTGCAGGCCAAATAGTGTGCCGCGATCGTAGATCAGGTTGAACTCGACATAACGGCCGCGACGATACCACTGGAATTTTTTTTCCCTTTCGCCAAAATCCGTGCCCTTGCGTTTTTCGATAATCGGCAGGTAGGCAGGCAGGTAGTGGTCGCCAACACTGCGCATGAATGCAAACACAGTTTCGAAGTCGGGCAGGTTAAGGTCGTCGAAAAATAAGCCGCCGATGCCTCGCGCTTCCTGCCGATGGACAAGATAAAAGTAGTCATCACACCACTTTTTGTATCGAGCGTAAGCGTCGCTGCCGAAACTTTCACAGGCCTTTCTGGCGGTTCGATGCCAGTGTTCACAGTCTTCCTGGTAGGCATAATAGGGGGTTAAATCAAATCCGCCCCCAAACCACCAGACCGGTTCCTGACCAGGCTTCTCGGCGATGAAATATCGCAGGTTTGCATGCGAGGTCGGCAGGTGTGGATTGTACGGGTGCACTACCAGGGAAACACCCATGGCCCGGAAGCTACGACCGGCTAGTTCGGGTCGATGTGCGGTGGCAGATGCGGGTAAATTATCGCCGTTCACCTCGGAATAATTAACCCCGGCCTGTTCAAAAACCTGACCATTATCCAACACCATGGTGCAGCCTCCGCCACCCGACTCGCGTGACCATTCGTCGCTGGTAAAATGACCGGCTCCATCTGCAGCCTCGAGGCTATCGGTGACCTTGTCCTGCAGGACCTTAAGGTAGGATCTAACCTGATCGATCTGACTACTCATAACGCAGCTCTAATGGTATGACCGGTAGCCAGTGATTTTATCTCACTTGCTTGATTTGTGCCCCTGTTGAAGCCAGTAACTATGAAATCCAACTCCCCGTCGAATTGGCGGCGTGCCTGCAAGGCGTTACGAATAGTTGAACGGCGATGTCGATTTGCGCTGGTCGATACGATGGGTGAGTGCATTTCATTGCAAAGCGCTTCAATAAAAGGGTGATTGGTAATACGCACCGCTACAGTAGAGAATTCACCCCGCAGCCAAATCGGGCATTTTCTGGCCGCAGGTATAAGCCAGGTGACCGGATGTCGGTTTTCCTGCCTGATTAAATCGATCTGTTCAGGCGATAAACCGGGATTGATATAGGGCTTGCAATATTCCATCCGCGAGCAAAGCAGAATCAGTCCTTTGGCGACTGGTCTGTGTTTAATGTTAAGGATTCGAATGACACTGGAGGCTAGCATGGGGTGGCAACCGAAACCCCAGATCGTATCCGTGGGGTAGGCAATCACTGCCCCATTCTCGACGGCTTTACTCAATCGCTTGATTGACCAGGGAGACATGGGGAACTAGGATTCAGGATTAGGTATCGACTGTTTTTATGGCTACGGCTTTCTTTTTAGCGGTCTTTTTCTTCGCCGATTTTTTCGCTGACCCCTTCTTCCCAGCTGATTTCTTCGCTGCGGTTTTCTTCCTGGTCGCTTTTTTGCGGCGCGACTTGGGTAACGGCGCTTTCTCGATTAATTCCTGGCAAACTTCCAGCGTCAGGGTTTGCGGATCCTCGACATCCTTCGGAATTCGGGCATTTTTCACCCCATCGGTAATATAAGGACCGTATCTACCACGCAATATTATAATATCGGTACCTTCGAAAGCTTTTATTTCGCGATTGGCGTCGAATTCTTTCTTTTCACGCACCAGTTCGAGTGCTCGTTCCAGCGTCAAGGTAAAGGGATCGTCTCCTTCTTTGACATTGAGCGAAACAAACTTGCTGTCGTATTTCACGTAGGGACCGAAACGACCAATGTTGGTTGAAATTGCCTCACCTTCCGGTGATGTGCCGAGTTCCCTGGGCAATTTAAATAGCTCGAGTGCTTCTTCCAGATTGATAGTGTCCATTTTCTGGCCCGGTCTGAGGCCGGCAAAACGCGGTTTATCTTCATCTTCACGGGTTCCTATTTGAACGAATGGGCCATAGCGACCCATTCGTACCGTAATCGGTTTTCCGCTTTTTTCGTCGATACCCAGTTGGCGTGCCTGGACCGCTTCATCGCGACTGACAGTCTCCATTTTTTCGTCGACCAGGCTTTTGAATGTACGCCAGAAATCTTCCATTAAGGGCAACCATTCCCTCTCGCCGCGTGATATTGCGTCCAGTGACTCCTCCAGTTGCGCGGTGAAATCGTAGTCGACGTATTGGGTGAAATGCTCGGTCAGAAAACGCGCGACCACGCGCCCGACATCGGTCGGGTGGAAACGCCTACTTTCCAGTTCGACGTATTCGCGATCAAGCAGCGTGGTAATAATCGAGGCATAGGTCGAAGGTCTCCCGATGCCATATTCTTCCAGGGTCTTGACCAGGGTTGCCTCACTAAAGCGGGGTGGTGGTTCGGTAAAATGCTGTTCAAGACGAATTTCATTTAAGTCGACGATATCCCCTTGTTTAAGTGGCGGCAGGATATTCTCTTTTGAGTCGTCCTTTTTGACGTCATCCTGATCTTCAATGTAGACGCGCATGAAGCCCAGATCACGAATTGTCGAGCCATTGGCGCGGAAAGTATTGCCACTGCCGCAGGCCAGATCTACGCTAACCGTGTCTATCGTAGCGTGAACCATCTGGCAGGCAATAGTGCGTTTCCAGATCAGGCTGTAAAGCCGGAATTCATCGTCACTCAGGTGTTCCTTGATCTTGAATGGTTCGTATGCGGGATTAGTGGGACGTATCGCTTCGTGTGCTTCCTGGGCATTTGCTGCGGTCGCTTTATAAATGCGTGCCGATTCGGGCAAATTTGCCTGACCAAATTTCTCGCCAATAAATTCTCGTAATTGTCCCAGGGCTTCGCTAGAAAGGGTTACCGAGTCGGTGCGCATATATGAAATCAGTCCATCCTGACCGGCGCCGACGTCAATGCCTTCATAGAGCCGTTGGGCCGTACGCATGGTACGTTGGGCTCCGAATCCTAGCTTTCGCGAGGCTTCCTGTTGCAAGGTCGAAGTGGTAAATGGCGGCGCCGGATTTCGTTTACGCTGCTTCTTTTCGACTTGCACAACGCGTAACTTACCGTTTGCTGCCTCGTCCAGTACACGGTGGGCCGAATTTGCCTGGTCGGCACTGGTGATGGTGAACTGTTTGACTTTCTCACCCTGGAGCTGGGTCAACCTGGCGCTGAAAGAATGCCCCTCGAAGTTATTGTCGGACTCTATACTCCAGTATTCTACCGGGTTGAAAGCTTCGATTTCGAGTTCGCGCTCGACGATCATTCGTAACGCCGGGCTCTGTACGCGACCGGCCGACAGGCCCCGGCGAATTTTCCGCCA
>JACZQS010000318.1 GCA_022545625.1 Pseudomonadota bacterium | reverse complement strand
TCTTGGTGATGACGAACATGTTGCAAAATGTCCGGTACGATTCGGGTGTAAATCCTCGGCGCCGCATGCCGGAAATCGTCAGCATTCGAGGGTCGTCCCAGCCATCGACATGCCCTTCGTTTATCAGCTGGTTGAGCTTACGTTTACTGGTGATCGAATACTCGAGCTGCAAACGCGCGAATTCAATCTGCCGCGGATGAACAGGTGGGACGAGTTTTTCGAGAATCCATTCGTACAGGGGGCGGTGATCCTCAAACTCCAGTG
Organism: Pseudomonadota bacterium; assembly: GCA_022545625.1. Lineage (GTDB taxonomy): Bacteria > Pseudomonadota > Gammaproteobacteria. Next base: position 2,818 of record JACZQS010000318.1, on the reverse strand, counting down.
TACAAAGCGAATGGCTGACACCCTCAATTGCATCAGACAAACCGTGGGTGAAATCGTATAGCGGGTAGATGCACCATAGATCGCCGGTATTGTGATGGCTGACGTGACGAATACGGTAAATAACCGGGTCACGCAGGTTTATATTGGGCGACTCGATATCAATTTTGGCGCGCAATACATGTTCGCCGTCGGCATATTTGCCCGCTTTCATTTCCGCGAACAGTTGCAGATTTTCATCGATACTTCGATCCCGGTAAGGCCCCGCAACGCCCGGGCTGGTCAGGGTGCCCCTGGTTTGCCGAATTTCATCAGCGTTCTGGCTATCGACGTAGGCATCACCCTGTTCGACTAACTGCACAGCGTAGGCATGTAACTGGTCGAAATAATCTGACGCGAACGGATTCGAATGCCAGCTAAACCCGAGCCACTCGACATCGCGTCGAATCGCGTTGATATATTCGATATTTTCCTTTTCCGGGTTGGTGTCGTCGAAGCGTAAATTACAATAACCGTCGAAATCACCCGCGATACCAAAGTTCAGGCAGATCGACTTGGCGTGACCAATGTGCAAATAGCCGTTGGGTTCGGGTGGAAACCGGGTGATTACCCGGGTGGTTTTTTTACTGGCGATGTCTGCCGAAATGGCATCGCGTATAAAATTTGAGGTGCCGGTGTCGGCACGACCGGAATCGGACATGGAGGGATGAGTCTGCTAAGGATCGAAGCGCGGCATTTTAACCGATATACGGCTAAAGCTAAATAAGCTCAGTCAGATTTAGACTCACTTGCCAGTCCAGTTGGATATTTTATTATCAATATCGGGTTTTACCGGGTGAGGGAGCTCGACTTTTTCGGTGCCGAGATAGATAAAGCTGATAATTTTCTCGTTTGCTGCCAATCCCAGTGCTTCGCAGACACTGCGGTCATAGGCATTGTCGCCGGTTAACATGATCGATCCAAATCCCATCGCATTGCTCGCCAGCAAGATACTGTGTGCCGCCGCGCCCGCGCTTAACATTTGCTCGACTTCCGGCACCTTCGGGTTATCGCTCAGGCAGGCGACCACTACGACAATCAACGGAGAACGTAACGGTTTGTCCTTTTGCTTTTTGAGGTAGGCTTCACTCACCCCCGGGTCGCGTCGTTTGACTGCCGATGCAAATACCTCCGACAGGGCATGACGGGCGTCGCCCCGAATCGTAATAAACCGGTAGGGGTTCAGCCGCCCATGGTCGGGTGCATGCAACGCCACTTGAAATATCTGCCGCAATTGTGCATCGTCGGGTGCAGGTTCGACCAGTAATTTGGCTGGCGTGGAATGGCGCTCTAAAAACTGCAACTTCTGGTTCATTTATTAATCATAGTTCCTGGGGCCAGATAGATCGAAAGACCTGTCATTATAGACAAATCCGGGCGAGGCGACAGAATGATAAAGGGTAAAAATGCTTGGGGATTAGTGCTAGCACTGTGCATTTCTGTGCCGATAGCATCTGGCGCGGCCAATTCACTGGCCCACCATCCTTCACCCTATTTAGCCATGCATTCGGACGATCCGGTCGATTGGCAGGTTTGGGACGAGGCAGTACTGCGGCAGGCGAGAGAACAAAATAAACTAATATTTGTTTCGGTGGGGTATTTTTCCTGCCACTGGTGTCACGTCATGCAACGCGAGAGCTTCAGCAATGCCGATGTGGCTCGGCTACTGGCCAAGGATTTTATCGCGGTAAAAATTGATCGGGAGTTAAGACCCGATCTCGATCGTCGGTTGATCCAGTTTGTGAATAAAACCCGTGGATCGGCAGGTTGGCCGCTGAATGTTTTTTTAACCCCGGCAGGTTATCCGCTGACCGGGTTCACCTATCTACCGCGCCCCAGCTTTATCGCTGTACTGCAACAACTGCAACAGCAATGGTTATCGCGTCGTGAGGAGATTGCCGCCGCCGCTCAAAATTTATTTATTGATATGCAAAATGAAGGGATTGCGGTCAGTGATTTTACCCTGCCTGATCGCGCTGACGACAAATTGACACAGGCTTTTTTAATCCAGGCGATGTTGGTAGCCGATAAATTGCAGGGTGGTTTCGGAGATACCAGCAAATTTCCACAAATTCCGCAGTTACTTTCGGTCATCAATCTAGTCGGCCAGGCCCAGGACATTGAACAGGAGATTACCGATTTCATCCATCTGACCTTAGCTTCAATGGCCTCGCGAAATCTTATGGATCATATTAACGGGGGCTTTTTTCGCTACACCACCGATCCGGACTGGCAAACACCGCATTATGAAAAAATGTTATACGACAACGCGCAGATGGTATTGCTCTACTACAGGGCTGAAAGCCTGTGGCCCGGACGCGGATATCGCCAGGTAGCCGAAACCACCCTGCGATTCATCGAATCGTCTATGCGCCATCCTGCCGGTGGTTATGTTTCGAGTCTCTCTGCGGTCGATACTAATAACCTGGAGGGCGGCGGGTATTTGTGGGACTGGCGGCAACTAGCCCGGGTACTATCTGATGAAGAATATAGTTATTTGCGTAGTCTCTGGCAAACCGACCCGGATCAACAGTCCAGCGATACCTTTTTAACTAAACCGCTGGTCGGTATAGGGAGTAGTGGTGATACGAAGATCAATATAAAAATAAGGCAAGCGCTGCAATCGGTGGAAAAACCGATCATGCCTGTCGATGACAAGCGCCTGGCGAGCTGGAATGCGCTGATGCTGCAGGCACTGGTAGTCGCGGCTGCTACCGATCGGCAATTCCGGCAGGCCGCCGAGGTCCAGTTCGAATGTATGCGCGATTCGTTCATCGAGGAA
>JACZQS010000317.1 GCA_022545625.1 Pseudomonadota bacterium | reverse complement strand
AGGAGAGGTGTGCAGTGCTGGTACACTATGCTGTAAAGGTTGCGCGCAAACCATGAACCTGTCTAAGACCAGCCATTTTCCGCCCTGCCCCAGGTGCCACCAAACCGAGTTTTATCGCGTAGTTTCCTGATCCAGGAATATCAAGGGGTCAGATTCCTCGATATTTGTTTTCTTCAGTCAATTCGAAAATCAATAGCTATGGTATTAGCTGATTTAAAGTATCCGTTAAACTGGGGGGAGGTTCAGTCTGACCCCTTGATTATTGATTCTTTAGCTCCCGGCAGCAATCAGGCTTGCATTACCGCCGGCTGCGGTGGTATCGATACATAAATGCCGCTCTATGACCAGGCGTTCTGGCGCATCGGCTTCGGTAATCAATGGAACCAGCACACCTTCCCGTTCGGCAAGTGCGAGCCGATAGGCCTGCAGGGTCTCGGTTTGGGCTTGAGATAAGACCGCGTCGAAACCACTTGCCAGACGCAATGCTTCAGGAGTCAATCTACCTTCGACGCCCGCCACAGGAAATTTCTGTTTTTTGAATACAGCAATAGCTTCGGCAATTCCAGGTGCAATTAATACTGCCCCGTTACCCTGTGCCAACGCCGAGATTGCCTGTTTCAGTACGGCCTCGAGTGTCGGGCCCAGGCAAAGTAATAAGCCCCGTGCGTGGGTCGATAGGAGATTCGATTCACCGGTAGGGCCAGGCATCTCATTGACATCTGGGGTGAATTTGAGTTGCATTTTAATCCCCAGCGATTTGACCACGCCTGCAATAGCTTCATCTGGCTTTTCCAACGCCGACCACTGCGATTGACTGACACCATCAATCAAGTCCTGCAATTCGTCACTCTCGATATTGCGCGCAGAATCCGATGCCAGTGCCAGGCGCTGGTTTTTTCTAAATCTCTGTACATAGGTCGGGCCACCAGCCTTGGGACCGGTACCGGATAATCCTTCACCACCGAACGGTTGCGAACCGACGACCGCGCCGATCTGGTTGCGATTGACATAAATATTACCAACCCTGATCCGTTTGACGATCTGCTCGACGCGGGTATCTACACGGGTATGGATGCCGAAAGTCAATCCGAACCCCCTGGCGTTAATCGCATCAACGACCTGGCCAATTTCATCGGCTTCAAAGGTTGCGACGTGAAGCACGGGTCCAAAAATTTCTTCTTTCAGTTCATCAATACTACCTAGCCTGATCACCGTAGGGGCGACAAATAGACCCTGATCCGGAATTTCCAGTTGCTTCATCAGTTTCCCACTCTCGGCCATTGCCCGGCAGTGATTTTCGATTTTGCTCTTCGCCACCCGATCTATGACCGGTCCCATATCGGTTTCCAGTATCCAGGGATCACCGATACACAGCTCGTCCATAGCGCCGAATAACATTTCGAGTAGCTTGTCGGCAACATCTTTTTGTACATACAACATGCGCAGGGCCGAACATCGCTGGCCGGCGCTCTGGAACGATGATGCCAGCACATCGCGGACTACCTGTTCCGGTAACGCGGACGAATCGACAATCATCGCGTTGAGCCCCCCGGTTTCAGCAATCAGTGGGGCATCGGCCGCCAGGTGTCGGGCCATATTGCGATTAATACGCTGCGCGGTACTCGTAGAACCAGTGAAGCAAACTCCCCCGATTCGTGAATCAGAGGTCAACGCGGCACCAACGCTTGCACCGGGACCGGGTAATAACTGGATAACCGATGCTGGAATTCCAGCTTCGAGCATTAATTCCACTGCCCGAGCAGCGATCAGGCTGGTTTGTTCGGCAGGCTTGGCGATGACGCTATTACCTGCGGCAATCGCAGCGAGAATCTGGCCACTGAAAATTGCCAATGGAAAATTCCATGGTGATATACAGACGATAATTCCCCGGGCTATTCCAATTGCCTCTACACGTTCCGCCTCGTTGGCATAAAATAACGCAAAATCGACTGCCTCTCGAACCTCACCGACCGCGTCGAGCCAGTTTTTCCCCGCCTCCCGCGCTGCGAGGGCAAACAGCTCTTCGGCATTTGTTTCGTACAGGTCGGCCAGCCTTCGCAGGCAATCGGCACGGGCTTGTACCGGTGTATCGGCCCAGGCGGCAAAACCGTCACCGGCCTGCTGAATAGCGGATTCAATATCGGCAACGGTTGATTCGGTCACCCTGCCAACCAGATCATCGCTATTTGCCGGATTAAAAACATCGACGCTGGCGCCCTGCCCCGCTTCTATCGCAAGTAATGGACCCGCTTGCCAGATCTTGTTTCGATAAGCTTCACGTTTATGATGAATTTGCTGTATTTGTTTTAAGTCGGTGATATCCCAGCCCTTCGAGTTTCGACGTCGATCACCATAAATGTGCCCGGGCGAGGGAATCAGCGGATTGGCAATGTCCTCGCCCAGTGTTTGAATCTGGTCGACCGGGTCTCTGGCAATATCTTCAGGTGCGATGCTGGTATCGACTATCTGGTTCACAAACGAACTGTTGGCACCATTTTCAAGCAATCGTCGCACCAGGTAAGCTAACAGGTCCTGGTGTCTACCAACCGGGGCATAGATTCGGCATCTGGCTTTTTCATGGCGCAGGACGAAGTCGTGCAGTGACTCTCCCATACCATGCAGGCGTTGAAATTCGAAACTGTGTTCACCCCTGGCTAATTGCAGAACTGCTGCTACCGAGTGGGCGTTATGGGTGGCGAACTGGGGATAGATCCTGTCCGCTTGCCCGAGCAACTGCTGCGCACATCTCAGATAGCAGACGTCGGTCGAGGCCTTGCGGGTGAACACGGGATAGTTCTCGAGGCCAAGCACTTGGGCATTCTTGATCTCCTGGTCCCAATAAGCGCCCTTGACGAGACGAACCGTGATGCGCCGGTCGAGCTCGCCGGCCAGCGCATAGAGCCAATCGAGAACCGCCGGCGCCTGCTTGGCATAGGCCTGGACGACCACGCCGAAGCCGTCCCAACCGGCCAGATCGGGATTGCGCAGCACGGCCTCGATCACATCGGCCGAAAGCTCCAGGCGGTCGGCTTCCTCGGCGTCGATGGTCAGGCAGATCCCGGCCGAGCGGGCATGTTCCGCGAGGGCGGAGA
>JACZQS010000316.1 GCA_022545625.1 Pseudomonadota bacterium | reverse complement strand
CCGAGTTTAAGGTCGACCAGGTGCGAGAAATGTTTCCCGCACTGGTCTCAGCAGGCGAAAAACAACCGCTGATATTTCTCGACAACCCGGCCGGGACGCAACTTCCTGGTACCGTGATCGACGCAGTTAGTCAGGCAATGGTGAACGCCAGCAGTAATCTGGGTGGCATGTTTCCAAGCTCCATCCGGGCAGATGAAATCTGGCAAAGCAGCCACGAGGCGATGGCCGATATGATCGGTGCCTCGTCGATGCGGGAGATAGTGGTCGGCCCCAGTATGACAACCCTGACCCTGCATATATCCCGAAGCATCGGACGAACCTTCAATCGCGGAGATGAAATTATTGTCACCCGCATGGATCATGAGGGTGATATTTCTCCCTGGCTGTTACTCGCCGAAGACCTGGGCCTGGTGATTAAATGGTTACCGTTTAATCAGGACACATGGCAGATAGAAGTCGATGATCTCAACGCATTGCTGACCGACAAGACCCGTCTACTGGCGTTGAATTACGCCAGCAACCTGACCGGCAGCATCAACAACATATCCGCGCTTGCGAGTGTCGCCCGCTCCGCAGGCGCCCTGGTTTATGTCGACGCAGTTCAGCTGGCGCCCCACCGCCTGCTGGCCGTGAATGAGCTAAACTGCGATTTTTTGGTGTGCTCGTCCTACAAATTTTACGGACCCCATCTGGGCATACTGTGGGGCAGAGAATCGGTGCTGGCCGATCTGGATGCCTATCGGTGTCGATGTGCATCTGATGAATTGTCGGTGAGATTTGAAACCGGCACACCGCAGACCGAATTGCTGGCTGGCCTGGAAGCCACGGTTGAATATTTCCAGTGGCTGGGTGAAATTTGCGGTTATTCGGGTTCCCGACGGGAACAAATCGCGGGCGCCTACACTGCTGCTACAGATTACGAAAACCGGCTAACAATAAAACTGATTGAGGGATTGAATGAGATCAAGGGACTGCATATTCACGGTATCACCGATACCAGCCGCATTGATGATCGTGTGCCTACCATTTCTTTTACCCATGCCACGGTTTCACCGACCGAGATCGCAAAGACACTGGCGCAAGCCAATATCTGTGCCTGGTCCGGTCATAACTATGCTTTTGAAGTGGTGAAACAACTGGGTCTGGATGAAGAACAGGGAGTGCTGAGACTGGGAATCGCCCAGTACAATACCGAAACCGAGATTGATCGAACGCTCGAGGTGCTGACCGGCCTGCTCGGACGGCATAAAAAACCCAAAAGCCCTGATTACAAAGGTGTAGAATGCATAGCCTGAACCGACAACCGGATTGCATGCGACCACCGGATTTATGCTGGATATCACCCTTCAAAGGTCAAACTTCAATAATTTGGCAAAGGCAGAATGGATCGAGGCATTCGCTGGCGCCATAGATCATGTAAATTCCGGCTCCTGCCCCCAACACCTGGTGAATGCGCTTGGAACCCTGGTTAAATTCGACATGGCCATGTCGGTGGTCTACAGTCACCGCAGCAAACCCTTCTATGTTTACGATACCTTTCAGACCGAGAAGGCAAAACAGGGATTATCGAACTATATAAACAGCACCTATATCCTGAACCCCGCTTATGCCGCGTATTGCGTCGGATTAAATTCAGGCGTCTATCGGATTCACGAGCTATCGTCTGAAAACCGGGTCAGCAGCGATCAATACCATAGCCTCAAGATCAGGCGTATGTCCGGTGAGGAACTCGAGTACATCACCGAATGCTGGCCGCATAAAATGGAGGAAATTTTTATTGCGATATCCTTGCCCGCGGACGAAATGGGCGAGATCTGTCTGTTACGAGCCCGGTCTAAAGGCGGTTTTGCCGATACTGATATTGCATTATTAACAGCACACTTACCGCTGATGGAAGCAGTGTTCCGCCAATACTGGACCAACGCCCGCTGTTACGCTTCGATAGACGATACCGTTCCACCAATGGATTATCTGCTTAATACAGTATTTGACGAGCAGTTGAGTACCCGCGAAAACCAGGTGGCGGCGTTGGTGCTAAAGGGCACCAGTGGGCAGGATATTGCGGATGAACTGGGCATATCCTTGACCACGGTGAAGACCCATCGTAAGAACCTCTACCTGAAGCTGGGTATTACCACTCAAACCGAACTCTTCTCACTTGCCCTGAACGCACTGGCACTGCATGCCTGATACACCGACTGTATACTGAACTGGATCAGGTTGTTCGACAGGAGTATGCTAACAATCGTCGTATATCAATAACGGCTTTGTACCATGAGAACCACCCTCCTACTTAGGGAGGATTCTGGCTAGCCGGATATTACGTCATAATCGACTGATGCTCGTTTGAAAAACTTGCACATTTTAATAAGAATCCTGAGGAGGATGCAATGAAACTTCGACTGTTAAAATTTGCAGCGGTGGCTGCGCTGTCTATGACACTGTTCACCAATAGTGCACAGGCAGAAACCTTACGCGTGGGCATGGAGTGCACCTATGCGCCTTTTAATTTCAAGAGTCCCGACGGCGAACTAATGGGCTATGACGTCGATGTTGCCAATGGTGTCGCTGGTCTAATTGGCGCCAATCTGGAATTTGTCTGCCAGAAATGGGACGGCATGATCCCCGCCCTGCTGGCCAACAAGTTCGATATAGTCGTGGCGTCCATGTCGATTACGGACAAACGACTGAAGAAGATGGATTTCTCCACCACTTACCGCATTTCGGTCGGCCGCCTGGTTGGCAAGAAAAATTCCGGCTGGAATCTTTTCGATAGTGGCGGCAAGGCAATTCCTGCCAACTTCGCCGGTCTCAAGGTTGGTTTGGAGAGGGCTACGACCTATTCCGACTGGTTCGAAAACGAACTTCCCCAGGCTACCGTGGTTTTATACGATACCAATGAAGCCCTGTATCTCGATCTGGTGAATGGTAGGACCGATATGATCATGACCAATCCGATGAAAGCCCACCTCAGGTTTCTGAGCAAGGAAGACGGCGCCGGTTTTGAATTTGTCAGCCCGCAGATCGACGAGAAAAAATACTTCGGCACTGGTGTCGGCATTGGCCTTCGTCAGGGCAACGAGGCGTTGAAAGGCCGCCTGGATA
>JACZQS010000049.1 GCA_022545625.1 Pseudomonadota bacterium | reverse complement strand
ATGGTAAAACACCTTGCTATCATCGTTTGAAAAAGCAGGGCTGGCAAGTGAGTTGAAATTAAATGTAATTTCGCCGGTGGCGCCGGTATTTAGATTGACGCCCAATACCGAGACGTCGCCGTTCTCATCAACAAAATCAAATGCTATGATGTTGTCGGTATTCGAAGCGAAAACCGCATTCCCGAGGTCTATGCCTACCGGTTGCGGTGGCAGCAGCCTGGCAATGGCGCCATCGCTGGTCCTCAGCAAATTGATGTCCCAGTAGCCTGTGGTATCGCCTGTGGCGTTGACTGTGATGTTAAATGCGTCATACATCAAGATGTCATTGTCCGCGGCCCAGTCGATGCGATCGGGGAAAAGGATGTTTCCTACCGTCGTGCCTTCGGCCGTGGTCGGCGTGTATAACTCTATTTCACGCACGTCGTTCGGATCATCTAAATTGAATACGTAGATTACCGATTCTGTAAATGTGCTGGTGGCGGCGAGGAATTTGCCATTGGCATAGCGGGCTCCTTCGGAAACCACGACGGTGCAATAACCGTGGTTCTCGACATTATTTTTCACTGCTTCAACAAAGCGGTCGTGGTCAAAATCAATTTCGGGCAGGAGTAACACGACAGGAATTCCATAGTCTGCAATCAATCCACCCGCCGCGGTAATCCAGCCTGCATGTCGCCCCATAACTTCGAGCACGAAAACTTTGGTAGAAGTCCTGGCCATCGATCGCACATCGAACGATGCTTCAAGCGCAGACACTGCAATATATTTAGCAACCGAGCCAAATCCAGGGCAGTTATCGGTCACAGGCAGGTCATTATCCACGGTTTTAGGAATGTGGATCGCCTGCACCGGATAACCCATTTTTTCAGATAATTGCGAAACTTTGTAGCAGGTATCGGCCGAGTCGCCCCCGCCATTATAAAAGAAGTAGCCGATATCATGAGCCTGGAATACAGCTATCAGACGTTCGTATTCGTGCCTGTTTTGTTCAAGACTTTTTAATTTAAAACGACAGGAACCAAAAGCGCCGGACGGAGTACTCTTGAGTGCCGCAATATCGGCATCTGACTCCAGAGAGGTGTCGATCAATTCCTCACTAAGAGCGCCGATTATTCCATTATGGCCGGCATACAGTTTAGCAATGCGATTTTTATTTTGTCGACAGGTCTCAATGACGCCGCAGGCTGAGGCGTTGATAACCGAGGTAACACCACCGGACTGAGCGTAAAACGCGTTTTTTTGATTCATAGATAAATTTCTAAAGGGTAATTCCCAAGCCCGGCAGAATACCGTAGTTGTATTAATTTATCATCTGGGATGATGATACATGTTGTGTTGCTTTTTATTCTATCGATCAAAGCATGAAGGATAAATTTGCCTCATTTGAGTTTAAGTCGAATGATTTTGCACACAAACACTTTCGCTACTTTGTAGTTAGTCATGGGAAAGTGCCCGATTCGTTTCCAGCACACAATAAGGGCAATTAAATTCCCCGTCATTCCGGCCTACGAGCCGGAATCTATCAAACCAGTATCACTAAACTTTCTGGAGGTTTGGATCGCTGGATTCCGGCTCTAATGGCCGGAATGACGAATTAACCCAGTAAAGGCGCTATTACCAGACTGACGATGGCCATGACATTGATCAGGATGTTCATCGAAGGACCCGAGGTATCCTTGAAAGGATCCCCAACGGTATCACCGACTACGACTGCGGTATGTACCTCTGAACCCTTGCCACCAAGATTGCCCTTTTCAACATATTTTTTCGCGTTGTCCCATGCGCCACCGGCGTTTGCCATCATCAACGCCATCAGCACACAACACAGTAGGGCGCCCGAAAGCATGCCGCCGAGTGCTTCGGCGCCAATCAGAAATCCGACCACTGGCGGAGCACTAACTGCGATTAATCCCGGTAGGATCATCTTCTTCAGGGCGGCCGTGGTGGCTATATCGATGCATCGTGCGGTATCCGGTTGGGCCTTGCCTTCCAGCAAGCCTTCTATCTCACGGAATTGGCGGCGTATTTCCTTAATCATCTCGAAAGCGGCATCGCCAACCGCGGTCATTGTAATAGAAGCGATCACAAACGGGATTACGCCACCGATGAAAAGACCGATCAAAACATCCGGGTTATTCAGCTCGAGTGAAAAGTCTGGTATTTTGGCGGAAATCGTCTCGATATAAGCGGTGATGATTGCAAGGGCTGCTAATGCAGCTGCACCGATCGCAAATCCTTTGCCGATAGCAGCCGTAGTATTACCGAGTTCATCCAGCGAATCGGTAATCTTGCGCGTGTCTTCGCCGAGTCCAGCCATTTGGGCGATACCACCGGCGTTGTCCGCGACCGGCCCATAAGCGTCGATTGCCATGGTGATGCCAACGGTAGCGAGCATGCCTACCGCAGCAATTCCCACGCCATACAGACCGGCATAATGGCTCGAGGTAGCGATAATGGCGGATATAGTCAAAACAGGAATGGCTACCGACTGCATGCCGAGTGCGAGGCCGGCAATCATCACAGTTGCAGGCCCGGTCTCACCCGCTTTGGCGATGTGCTGAACTGGTTTTCCAGCGGTATAATATTCGGTCACCAGGCCAATAACGATTCCACCGACTGCACCAGAGACCACCGCTATCCAGATTCCGGAGCTTAATTCGAGCAGCGAAATAAGGAAATAAGCAGCGCCAATAAATAATATCGATGAGCCCATGGTACCCATGCGCAGGGCTTTTTCGGGCGATTTGGCAGAATTCACCTTAACTATATAAATACCGGCGATCGAGCAAAGCAATCCCAGTGATGCAAGCGCCAGTGGCAGGAACATCAGATCCCCGCGGCTGCCCATACCGGTCATCGCAGCGGCGGTTAGCGTCGATGCGATCGCAATAGTTGCAATCATCGACCCGCAATAAGATTCAAAGATATCGGATCCCATGCCGGCAACGTCGCCAACATTGTCACCGACGTTGTCTGCAATTACACCAGGATTGCGAGGATCATCTTCTGGGATACCGGCTTCAATTTTTCCTACCAGGTCGGCACCGATGTCTGCGCTCTTGGTAAAGATTCCGCCACCGACACGTGAGAACAATGCAACTACCGAAGCGCCCATCGCGAATCCATGGATGGCATGCAATGTTTCAGGATTATCGGCGAACATATAATAAACCACGCCCAGCCCTAACAAACCGAGTGCCGCGACCGAGAGGCCCATGATCGAGCCACCGAAGAAGGCGACCGTGAGCGCTTCTGCCGGACCCTCATTGTGCGCCGCGGTGGTGGTGCGCACATTGGCACGCGTAGCGGTGTTCATGCCGATATAACCGGCGGTAGCCGATGCCAGGGCGCCCAGCAGAAAACAAAGTGCGGTTTGCCAGTCCAGAAAATAATATAGCAATACCATCAAAACGCCGGCGAATATCGATAGCATCTTGTATTCGCGTTTCATGAAAACCATTGCGCCGAGGTGTATCTGATTACCAATCTCGATAACCTTTCCCTCACCCTCTGGATATTTCTTCACCAGCTCATAGGTATATTTGGCCGCAAACAGCCCCAGTACTCCGATGATCGGTGGCAACAGCGTATTAATTTCCATACTATTCCCCATTTAAATGGACATTTTCCAACAATAAATAGTGCCCCTGATACGGAGCTAAAAAAATTTCGTGCATCATATCGATTTTTGCCACGGGTTCAAAACCTCTTTACACATAAATTGCGCAAATCCATTAAAAAAGGGGGATTCAACGCTGATCGATGCTATCCAACTGAAATATGAACCGTTACACTATGCATCGCCACAGTCCGATGGTTTAATCGCGTACCCATCATTGAGCGCAAAAATACAGATATCATTTGTTTAACCAGCCCCACAACCCCTGACACGCAGTAGATGTTCAAACGAGTTCATTTAAAAGACGATCGCCTGGAATACCGACTGATCCGGCGACGCCTGGTCGTATCGGCCGTGATTGTCCTGGCGTTGATCGTTACCGTGTTAATACGGCTCTACGTATTGCAGGTGGTCGACTACGAGCATTTCTCCACGCTGTCAGATAGCAACCGGGTACGTATCAAAGCCCTGCCGCCCGCCAGGGGACTAATATTTGATCGCAATGGCGTGGTAATTGCGAAAAATCTGCCGGCCTACCGGCTCGAAATTATCCGCGAACAGGTTGACGATATTGAAGAAACACTAACCCGGCTCAAACACTACGTCGACTATAGCGACCAGGATCTGAAGCGATATCGCCAGTCTTCGAAACGGCGTCGACCTTTTGAAAGTATACCGTTGCGATTAAATCTCAACGATGACGAAGTTGCCAGGTTGGCTGTTAATTTGCATAAATTTAAGGGGGTGGAAATCAATGCTCGATTAGCGCGAAACTATCCGCTAAATGGTTTCGGTGTACACGCGCTTGGCTATGTGAGCCGTATAGATCTGGATGACCTAAGCCGGGTTGACGAAGCAAACTACGCCGGTACCAGTCATATCGGCAAACTCGGTCTCGAAAGATTCTATGAGGACGAATTGCACGGTACCGTAGGTGTACAAAAAGTCGAGGTGAATGCCAAGGGCCGTACCTTGCGTGTGCTCGACGAAACGCCACCGATTCCAGGTAACAACCTGCATCTAACCATCGATTCGAATTTGCAGAAGGTGGCAGAGAAAGCGTTTGGCGATAATACCGGATCGGTAGTTGCGATCGATCCTAATAATGGCGAAATTCTGGCGTTGGTGAGTATGCCAACCTTCGACCCCAACCTGTTCGTCAACGGCATCAGCGTCAAAGACTATGCCAGTTTGCGCGACTCATCCAGCAGGCCATTGTTCAATCGAGCCCTGTCGGGCCAGTACCCACCCGGCTCGACGATCAAACCTTTTTATGGATTAGCCGGACTCGAAACTAGCACGATCAGTAAAAACCAGAAGCTATATTGCGGAGGATATTTTTTGTTGCCCAACGAGGAACGAAAGTACCGGGACTGGAAAAAGCTGGGCCATGGTACGGTAGATTTACAAGATGCAATCACCCAGTCCTGCGATGTCTATTTCTACGATTTATCTTACCGGATGGGGATTGATAAGATTTCGACCTTCATGGACCAGTTTGGTTTTGGGCGCAAGACCGGCATCGACAGCACCGGCGAAAAAAGTGGCTTATTACCCTCCCGAGAATGGAAAAAGGTGACCCAGAGTATGCCCTGGTTTCCCGGAGAAACCTTGATTACCGGCATAGGGCAGGGCGCGTTTCTGGTAACACCGCTGCAACTCGCGAACTCAACCGCCGCGCTTTCAAAAAAAGGCAAACGCTTTCGTCCCCATCTTGTCAGGGCTATCGAGACTGCCGGTTCCGGGGAGCGGCGCAATATAGAAAGCCTCCCGGTAGGGAATTATGAGCTGATTAAGGATCTGAACTGGCAGCACATCAGGAATTCCATGGTGAACGTAGTCCATGGTCTCCGTGGTACAGCCTACCCAATCAGTTGGGGCATGCAGTATATTACCGCGGGTAAGACCGGTACCGCCCAGATTTATAGTGTTGCCCAGGATGAGGAATACGATGAAGAAACGGTGAGTGATAAACTACGTGATCATGCATTATTTATCAGTTTCGCCCCTGCCGAGGATCCGCGTATTGCAGTAGCGGTGATCGTCGAACATGGCAGTCATGGTGGTTCTGTCGCTGCGCCGATTGCGCGCAAGGTGATGGATGCTTATTTACTGGGGCAGTCGTGAATCAGGTCTTCGATTACGAAAATGTTTCCTATACAAAGCGTATTCTTGAAGCGCTGCGTATCGATCCTGTATTGCTCCTGTTGCTCGGGCTGTTATCAATGTTTGGGGTGATGTTGCTATACAGCGCGAGTGGTTCAGATATTGATTTAATGATGCGCCAGATCACGCGTTTGGCGATGGCGTTTTTATTAATGGTAGCGTTCGCCAACATACCGATGCGAATCTTGAAGAATATTTCAGTCTGGCTTTATCTGGCAGGAATTTTATTATTACTCGCGGTAATGTTTTATGGAGAGGTTGGTAAAGGCGCGCAACGATGGCTAGATCTCGGCATTATCCGATTTCAACCCTCCGAAATTCTGAAACTTGCGGTACCGATGATGGTCGCATCTTATCTGGCCGGTCAAGCCTTGCCGGTAGGATGGAAGGCATTGGTAATATCGGTGGTTCTGGTAATGATTCCTGCCCTGTTAATTGCCCGGCAGCCCGATCTGGGTACCGCTATCCTGGTTGGTAGCGCCGGATTTTTTGTATTATTCCTGGCAGGCGTGCGCTGGACAACGATTTTAGCCCTGAGTATTCTGCTTTCATTAACGGCACCCTTACTCTGGAAGTTTGTGCTGCTCGATTATCAGCGCGAGCGCATCCTGACGCTGTTGAACCCGGAGAGTGATCCGCTGGGCTCAGGTTATCATATAATTCAGTCAAAAATTGCGATTGGTTCGGGTGGCGTCTATGGCAAGGGCTGGCTCAATGGCACGCAGTCACAGCTCGATTTTATTCCAGAGCGCTCGACTGATTTTATATTCTCGGTGTTTGGCGAGGAATTTGGGTTTTTCGGTAGTATTTTATTGATATTACTCTATCTGGTAATAATCTACCGGGGGCTGTATATAGCAGCCCATGCGACAGAAAATTTTGGGCGATTGTTGGCAGGTGCACTGAGTCTGACTTTTTTTGTTTACCTGTTTGTTAATATTGGTATGGTTGCCGGCATGTTGCCGGTGGTGGGTGTTCCGCTACCGCTGATCAGTTATGGTGGTACTTCAATGGTAACCTTGATGATGGGATTTGGATTAGTGATGTCGATACGTTCAGCTAAACGTTATTTGGGTTAGTGGATGAAATATTATCTGCTATGGCTGGTCTTGCTATTTTCGACGCTTGTAAACGCAGTCGAAATCAAGCTTGGCGACTATAAAAATCGTGCCGACGTGAACCAGTTTATCGAGCGTATGGCCTGGCAAAGCGATTACACTGAGCCGGAGCTGATTGAATTGTTCTCGGGTGTAAAGAAACAAAACCACTTGTTCGAGTTATTGGATAAACCCGCCGAAAAAGAACTGGATTGGCATGAGTATCGGCATATATTTATCAGGGATAAGCGAATTGAGCAGGGGGCGAAGTTTTGGCGTCAACACGCGAAACTGTTGTCCGAAGTTAGGCTGAAAACCGGGGTCCCCGAAGAAATCATCCTCGCGATTATTGGTGTTGAAACCTTTTATGGAGTCTACAAGGGGAAGGATCCTGTATTCGATAGCCTGGTGACCCTGGCTTTCGACTATCCCAAACGTAGCGCATTTTTTAGTCGTGAGCTTGAGCAATTTCTATTGTTGGTGAAAGAGCAAAACCTCGATCCCAGAACCTTGAGGGGATCGTATGCTGGTGCTATGGGCATGCCTCAATTTATTGCCTCGAGTTACCGTAGTTATGCGGTGGACTTTGACGGCGATGGTCAGGCCAATCTGTTTGACAGTATTCCGGACATATTTGCCAGCGTGGCTAACTATTTCGTCAAGCATGGCTGGCGAGCAAACGAAGCAGTAGCCGGTCCCTTGACGGCGCTCGATAATAATTCGATTAACCTGCTCAAACCTGGAATCAAAACCACCTATAAGTGGTCTGATCTGGTGCAAAACGGGTTGTACTCAAAAACTGCACTTGACCCGGATACTGCTGTAGCCCTGGTGAAACTACAACAGAAAGATGGAGCGGAATACTGGGTTGGCCTGCAAAATTTTTACGTCATTACCCGCTATAATCATAGCGAGCTTTATGCGATGGCTGTGTACCAGTTGTCACTATTGATAAAAGACAGGATGAAACAGGAATAAACAGGACTAACAGTTTGAAACAACTAGTTTTTATCGGAACCCTGGTAGTGACCCTGTCAGCCTGTACCTTTGGGGTGCCAATCGGAGACAAAACCGGTGGTATCCCTACGACTATTCCGCAAACCAGTCGATCAGCCAGTGGCAATCCTTCGTCTTACGTAGTAGCTGGCAAACGTTACTATGTAATGGGAAACGCGAAAGGATTTAAACAGCGAGGCATCGCTTCCTGGTATGGCAAAAAGTTTCATGGCCGGAAAACATCGAGTGGTGAAGTTTATAATATGTACGCGATGACTGCCGCGCATAAAACACTGCCAATTCCTGTTTATGTGCGCGTGAGAAATTTGACTAACAGCCGCTCGGCGGTGGTCAAGGTCAATGACCGTGGACCATTCGTCAGCGGCCGAATTATTGATTTATCTTACGCTGCCGCGCAAAAACTCGATATTATTGGCGCGGGTACAGCCAGGGTTGAGATCACTACCCTGGTACCGGGCCAGAGCGCGTCAGCACCGGCACCCACACCCGTAATAAGAGCAATCCCGCTCGCTGAGAATACCGCGGAAGATAGCCCGTTGTTTATCCAGGTGGGTTCTTTTGGCGAGGAATTTAACGCCATTAACCTGTTGCGTGATTTGCAGGATGCAAACGAACGGTCAGCATCGATTACAGAACTGGCAACTAATAAAGGGTTGTTCTTCCGAGTGCGGGTGGGCCCCTTATACGATATCGATGAAGCCAATGCGATCATTCGCCGCCTCAAAGGCAAGGGATTTAGTACTGCCCGCATCGTCGTTAATTAGTGACATTAGTTGTTCGGATGTTCCCTGCAATAGCGCTTGTTACGGCCTGGGTCGCCCGCTACAATCGCGGCACTTAGGATCACGGTATCTACTGCATAAGATGAAAATAGTCAAAATCACCATTATTGCCTTTTTGTTATTTATCAACACCAGCATATGGGCAACGCCAAGGCCGATACCAGATCCGCCCTCGCTAGATGCGGACAGCTATTTCCTGATGGATTTTGACAGTGGGCAGGTACTGGCTGAAAAGAATCCGGATCAGCGGATAGAGCCCGCAAGTATCACCAAGTTAATGACGGCCTACCTGGTCGATCGGGCGATTGCCGATGGTGACCTTAAACTCGATGAACTCGTCACTATCAGCGAAAAAGCCTGGCGCATGAAAGGATCGAAAATGTTTGTCGAAGTCGGAAAAAAGATAACCGTCAGGGACTTGATGAGAGGACTAATAATCCAGTCGGGTAACGATGCCAGCGTTGCGTTGGCTGAACATATTGCCGGCACGGAATCGGCCTTTGCCGGCTATATGAATCATCAGGCAGAGGTATTGGGATTGACCAATACCCGGTTTGAAAATGCGACTGGCTGGCCAACTAAAGGGCACTACAGTACTGCTCGCGATATTGCGATTTTAACCCAGGCAGTTATCCAGGAATTTCCCGAGACTTATCGAATCTATAAAGAAAGAGAATATACCTTCAATAGCATTCGCCAATACAATCGAAATCGCCTTTTATGGCGCGATAATACCGTAGATGGTGTCAAGACAGGCCATACTGAAGCGGCTGGCTATTGCCTGGTGGCGTCTGCAATCAGAAACAACATGCGTCTGATTTCGGTGATACTCGGAGCTGAATCAGACAAGTCACGCACTCAGAGTAGCTTGTCTTTGCTAAATTACGGGTATCGTTATTTCGAAACCCACCGCCTTTATCGTGCGAATGAAGTCTTGAAAACCGCTCGCATCTGGTATGGTGATCAGGAGCAAATTGCGATGGGTGTCGAGAGTGATATCTACATCACGATCCCACGTGGCCGCTATCGCGATTTGCAGGCGTCGATGGAGATTGACAGTGAAATTAACGCACCGGTAGCGCAGGGCCAGGAGATGGGCGTGGTGAATGTCAAACTGGACGATAAAATAGTTGTCAATGAAAGTATTGTTGCAACGCATGCGGTGGATGACGGCGGATTGTGGATCAAAACGCTAGACAGTATAAAGTTGATGTTTAAATAGAGAAATGGGGTGCCTGAAAAACTGTATCTAAATGGCAATTATACTGCCGTCAAGAAAGCTAAAATATCTGTATTTGACCGTGGATTCATGTTCGGAGACGGCGTATACGAGGTCATACCGGTTTATTCGGGTAAACTGTTCCGCAGCGAGGGCCACCTGGCGCGACTGCAGCACAGCCTGGATGCAATAGATATCCCAAATCCACTGACAACGCTGCAGTGGATTGAAATATTTTCCACTTTAATTGAGCATAATTTCCCGTCTGCTGATAGCGTGATTTACTTACAGATAACTCGTGGCACGATGGAAAAACGCGATCACGCCTGGCCCCCCGATATGCAACCCAATGTGTTGGTAACCTGTACTGAGCAGGTTTATGCGAAGCAGGATTCGGCCACCGCGGGGGAAAAGGCAGTGACGCTAGACGATACGCGTTGGAGTGACTGCCATATAAAAACAATTAATTTGTTGGCAAACGCGTTACTGCACCAGGAAGCCAGAAACCAGGGCGCGAACGAGGCAATTCTGATTCGAGAGGGATTCGCCATTGAAGGTTCGCAGAGCAACCTGTTTATCGTCAGGGATGATATCGTTATCACACCGCCAAAAAGTCGCCACATGCTCGGTGGTATTACCCGCGAAATCGTTCTTGAACTGTGCCAGCAGAACAAGATTATTTGTAGCGAAAAAAATATCAGCGAGGATGACTTGCACCAGGCCAATGAGATCTGGTTAAGTTTACGCGAGGACAAATATGGGCTACAGCAGTAGAGCCAAATCTGGATGTGAAGTGGGTACCAGTTGAATTAACTCCGACGCCGGTACAAGAGCAACCTACGATTGCTCCGATACAATAAGATCGGCATAGTTAGTTCATGACTCGATCGGAACGATCTCTAGAGGAAGAGCAATCTAAGCGTCTGACGTTAGAGGTTGGCGGAATGTCAAAAGAGGAGATTGTAAAAAGTTTAGATAGCAGTAGTGCTCTTGTCTCTGATCATGCTCTGGAGCTGATTGAAAGTTCAGAATTTACGGTTGCAGAACATCGGAAGGAGATAGAGCTAGTCGTCTTAACGGTGAAGCAATTGGGGTT
>JACZQS010000315.1 GCA_022545625.1 Pseudomonadota bacterium | reverse complement strand
TAACGAGTAGAAGCAGGCTGATTAACTTATCGGGATCGTCAAGTAGCTCCAACGCCCGCCGCGCACCGCCGTGATTTTTTTCTGCAAGGTGTTTGAGCCGGTATCGATTAAGCCTCATCAGCCCGGTTTCAGAACCGGAAAAAAAGGCTGACAGCAGGATTAATACCAGCAGTATTACGAATAACAGGGATAGGGATATTTCGTTCAATTTAGAGGATGAACTCGAGTACCAGTTTGCTGCCAAAATAAGCAAGCATTAATAATGCAAAGGCTGAAAGTGACCAGCGGATAGCCGTTTTACCTCTCCATCCGAACTGAAAGCGGCCGATTAGCAAAATTCCGAGAATGAACCAGGCGATAATTGATAACACTGTTTTGTGTACCAGATGCTGGGCAAAAATATCTTCAAGGAAAATGAAACCGGTTATTAGTGAAGCACTCAAACCCACAAAGCCGAAACTGAGGAATTGGAAAAGCAGGGTTTCCATCTCGTGTAAGGGGGGTAAGAAGCGAATCATACCGCCGGGGTGGTGTGATCGAATAGCGTGATCCTGGTAGGCTAGCAGCCCAGCCTGAATTGCCCCCAGCATTATCAGGCTATAGGCGATAACTGATATCATGATGTGCCCCTGTAATGCATTATTAGCGCTGATGATCAATGGATCGGAAAAATCTAGCAATGCCAGTAAAACAGCGAGGCCACTCATCGGAAACACGGCGATACCCAGACTTTCAATGCGACGAAATATACAACTGAGTAATATCTGCGCCGAACTCAACCAGCTGATCAGTGAAAAAGCGACAAAAAGTTCCAGATTCAAGCCTGACGGCCTGTAAATCAGATGATTTAACACATAGGCGTGCAACAACATTGCCACCAGTGCGAAAGCCAATGGTCCGCGGCGGTGTCGACCCTGGTCACCCAGTTGTTTGAAAATCAGAAATGCAGAGAGACAGTATAATACTGAGGCGAGGATGCTTGCTGTGGTGGGGAACATCGTAATATATCAATTGCTCAGACTTGCAAGTGTAACTGAAACCTGGATCGATCGCACTACCGCAGGTAATCCCGCCGGGGTTGAATTTAGCCCCCGCACGGGGTCGGTCGAAGATTTTCGTGATTTTGTGAATAGCAGCAGATTTCTTGAAACCGACAAGTAATATAATGTAGGCTATCGCAATATTTTACGGTATTTCAAACTATTACACCGATTTTTTAGCGAGTTCTTGCTATAAAGATAATTTCGACAAACCGCTCGACAAGGATAAACCTGCAGTAATCTAAAAATGCAAATAAGAATATTAGGGTGGGCCGGTGGCATAGGTGCAAATCTACGTACTACCTGTTTTTTAATAGATGACGATCTACTGATAGATGCAGGTACTGGACTGGGTGACCTGCCATTGAATCAGATGACCGGAATACGGCATATTTTCCTCACCCACTCGCACATGGATCATGTGGTAGGACTGCCTCTTCTCGCCGACAGTATGTTTGGCGTACACGACGAGCCGGTAATTGTGCACGCGCAGGAAAAAACCATCGAAGCGATAAAAACCCATATTTTTAACTGGATTATCTGGCCTGATTTTTCCGAGTTACCGACCAGGGAGAACCCTTCGATTCATTTCAAGGCTATGAAGCCAGGTGAAAAAATAACCATAAGGTCACGAGAAATCGAAATGATCGAAGTGAATCATACGGTGCCTGGTGTCGGCTACTGCGTGTCGGCGCCCAAGGCGGTGGTCGCATTTAGTGGCGATACCACGACCACCGATAATCTCTGGCAGGTACTGAATGGTTACGAGCATATCGATATGCTATTCGTGGAAGCCGCTTTTTCCAATAATGACATGGAAATCAGTAAATTAGCCAAGCATTACTGCCCGAAATTACTGGGCGAAGACCTGATAAAATTGAAACATCGCCCAGACATCTGGCTCACACATTTTAAACCCGGGGAAGAAGATCTGATTTACCAGGAATGCGTCGAAGCCCTGGCCGGTTTTACCGTGAGACGATTAAACGGCGGAGAAATATTTAAATTTTAGGCAGTCTCCGAGACTGGGCTATTTGTCGAAACAGCAGAACTTTTTTCCATTTTACAGTCGGTATATCCTGGTCCATCGACTGATATAATTCCGTATAACTATACCAGCCCCCAGGGCATTTGAGCCGTTGCCATGTTTGAAAATCTTACCGATCGTCTGTCCAAAACCCTAAAAAACCTGCGCGGACAGGGTCGTCTCAGTGAAGACAATATTAAGCAGAGCTTGCGCGATGTACGTTTGGCCTTACTGGAAGCCGATGTTGCCCTGCCGGTAGTACGAGAATTTATCAAGACTGTCGGAGAAAAGGCGCTGGGCCAGGACGTGATCGGTAGCCTGGCGCCTGGACAGGCCTTGATAAAACTAGTCAATGATGAACTGGTGGCGGTGATGGGCGATGTGCACGATGGCATCGACTTACAGGTTAAACCGCCAGTGACCATTCTAATGGCCGGATTGCAGGGTACTGGTAAAACCACAACCGTCGCCAAGCTCGCTCGCAGGCTGATCGAGAAAGAGAAAAAGACAGTCATGGTTGCCAGTGCCGATATCTATCGACCCGCTGCAATAGAGCAGTTGCAGACCCTGGCAAGGGAAGTGGGTGCAATCTTCCACCCCAGCGACAACACGCAGAAACCAGTCGAAATTGCCCGCACAGCACTAGAGGCCGCACGAAAATATGGCGCAGATGTATTAATTCTTGATACCGCGGGCAGGTTGCATATCGATGCGCAGATGATGGATGAAATCAGGGCTATTCATGATGCGATTTTGCCGAGCGAAACCCTGTTTGTAGTCGACAGTATGACTGGCCAGGATGCGGCCAATACGGCAAAGGCCTTTGGCGAGGCCTTGCCACTTAGCGGTGTAGTGCTAACTAAAACCGATGGTGATGCGCGCGGTGGTGCCGCGTTATCTGTACGTCAGGTGACAGGAAAACCGATCATGTACATTGGTACGGGAGAAAAAACCGATGCCCTTGAAGCCTTTCACCCCGATCGTATGGCGTCAAGAATTCTGGGTATGGGAGACATCCTATCGCTAGTCGAGCAGGCGCAGGAGAAAGT
>JACZQS010000314.1 GCA_022545625.1 Pseudomonadota bacterium | reverse complement strand
CTTAGACAGCTGTCGTCCTCAAACTACCGCCTTCATCGCCAGCATTTGCTCGATCAATACATCACTTTGTAATTGCAGGTGATAGCCCTGTGAGCTGAGGTTATCGAGCACTTCTGTCGTGTTTTCCCTGGCCAGTTTTTTATCCATCGACAGTTCAAAGCTGAAACTGAATTCGGGATCACCGAACAGGCCAAGCAAACTTTCCGGTACGATCGAAAAATCGTCCTTATCTGCCAGGTATAAATAGGTATCCACTTTTCGACTACTACGATAAATATGACAAAACATGGGGAGTCCGCTCCGACCCGGGATTTCGACTAAAAAGGGGGTACTGGTCACCCAGTTCTCCCCAATCATCATAGCAAAGGAGCTAGCTATTGAACATTCACTGTTTTCCAGCGCTGGTGAATTCAGGGTAAGCTTCCAGTCCGCATTCGGTTAAATCAACACCGTCATACTCTTCTTCTGCCGAGACCCGAATTCCCATTATGCCTTTAATCGCTAACCAGGCGACCAAACTCGCAGCAAATACCCAGACAAAGATAGTCAATGCACCGACCAGCTGGCCTATAAACGTGGTCCCGTCATTTGTCAAAGGCACGGCAAGCAGACCCCATAGGCCAACCGTACCATGAACTGATATTGCACCGACCGGATCGTCAATTTTTAACTTGTCCAGCGCGAGGATCGAATACACCACGATCACACCACCGACTGCACCAATTAGGGTCGCGGTCAGGGCCGAGGGTGTAGAAGGTTCAGCAGTAATTGCCACCAGGCCTGCGAGCGCACCGTTCAGCGCCATCGTCAGATCCGCCTTACCAAACATGAAACGTGCGATCAGCATCGCCGCGATCACGCCACCGGCCGCCGCAGCATTGGTATTCAAAAATACCATCGCTACCGAGTTTGCGCTGCTGATATCGCCAAGCTTTAATACCGAGCCGCCGTTGAATCCGAACCATCCCATCCACAGGATAAATGTCCCGAGCGTTGCCAACGGTAAATTGGCGCCGGGTATCGCATAGATTTGGCCTTCCTTGCCGTACTTGCCCTTGCGCGAGCCGAGTAACAGAACGCCTGCCAGGGCTGCTGCTGCACCGGCCAGGTGCACAATGCCGGAACCGGCGAAATCCGAAAATCCGAAATCATCGCCCAGGCTGTAGAGTCCGAATACACTCTTTCCACCCCAGGTCCAGGCACCTTCCATCGGGTAGATAACGCCGGTCATGACGACTGCAAACAAGACGAAAGCCCAGAGCTTCATTCTTTCTGCTACGGCGCCCGAGACAATCGACATTGCAGTCGCAACGAACACCACCTGGAAAAAGAAATCGGACGGTGCCGAATAGACCGAATCGCCTTCGAAACCGTTTTCCACCGAGGCTGCCAATGCTTCGGCGACCAGTGATTCTCCACCGGCTATACCGGCAAGGAACAGGCCACCGTCGTACATCAGGTCGTAACCAACCGCCATATACATGATGCAGGCTGTCGCATAGAGCAAAACATTTTTAGTCAGAATTTCGGTTGTGTTTTTGGATCGTACCAGGCCGGCTTCGAGCATGGAGAAGCCCGCTGCCATCCACATCACCAGTGCGCCACAGACGAGGAAGTAAAAGGTATCCATCGCATATTGTAAATGAAAGATTTGATTTTCCATGACTACCCCCTATAACGCGTCTGAACCGGACTCGCCCGTACGAATACGGACCGCCTGTTCGATGGATGTAACAAAGATTTTTCCATCTCCAATCTTTCCGGTGCTGGCACTCAAGCTGATGACTTCGATCACCTGATCGAGCAGTGCATCGTCGATAGCAATCTCAAGTTTTACCTTAGGCAAAAAGTCGACCACGTATTCCGCACCGCGGTATAGTTCTGTATGACCTTTCTGGCGGCCAAAGCCCTTTACCTCGCACACGGTAATGCCCTGTACGCCAATCTCCGACAAGGCTTCACGGACATCGTCAAGCTTGAACGGTTTAATAATGGCTATCACCATTTTCATTGCAGGAATCCCCATAATTAAAAACTCTGGATACTGCAGAAACCGTGCCACTGTCTGTCAATGCCTTTAAATTCAATGGCTTAATTATTCAACTAGGCAGCAGAGAAATAAATCGCTACACTAGGGCTTCGGTTAGGCCTGAATTGCACCATAATGGTGCTTTTGGGCACAGAGAATGCACTGCAATAGGGAATATAGATGCTAGATAACCAGACTATCAATCGCCTGTCCGATAAAATCAATCAACTGCTACCACCGGAATTACGGCAGGTGAAATCCGATTTTGATACCCGATTGAAATCGCTGCTGCAGCAAAAATTGTCGGAACTTGAATTCGTCAGCCGGGAAGAATTTGATATTCAATCGGGCGTCCTGCAACGCACCCGTGCCAAACTCGAAGCGCTGGAAGCCAAGCTCAAAGCGCTGGAGAAAACGCTAAAAGTAAAATAGCAATCATATTAATTAAGGAATGGATTCCATGTCACTCACCCAACTTACCACACGCGCCCAGCAAGGCGTTACCGCACCCGAAGTCATCGTAGAAGTACATATTTCGAATGGCCTGCCAGCCTTTACCATGGTCGGCCTTCCCGAGACCGCGGTACGCGAGGCACGTGACCGGGTTCGGTCAGCAATTATCAATTCCGGATTCGAATTTCCTTTGCGCCGAATTACGGTCAATCTCGCCCCGGCCGGCCTGCCCAAGGAAGGTGGACGCTACGATCTGCCGATAGCGCTCGGCATTCTCGCAGCCACGAATCAGATCGACATTTCGACGCTTGCCGATTTCGACTGTTATGGCGAGCTCGCACTGAGCGGTGAATGTCGTCCCGTCGATGGTTTGCTGCCAGCCTTAATCGTCAGCAAAAAAGCACGGAAGCAGGTAATAGTTCCACAGGCTAATCACGCCGAAGCCTCTCTTGTGCGAGGCGTATCTATCTATACCTGTGGCTCATTGATCGAAGTTTGCACCAGTCTCAACGGTGGCGAAGCCCTGCCCCTGATTGAAACATCCCAATTCCATAGCCCGGTTAAATTCGATTTCGACCTCAGCGAAGTGTATGGCCAACACCAGGCCAGGCGGGCACTCGAAATCGCCGCCTGCGGCGGTCACCA
>JACZQS010000048.1 GCA_022545625.1 Pseudomonadota bacterium | reverse complement strand
AGTCGGTGATCGCACATTTACGCGAAAAGGCAAGATTGAATACACCCGACGATATTCGCGTCGCGGTGCCCTACTACAAGCCAACGCGCAACAAGACCGATAAACCACCCGATTATTATTTACACGAAACCGAACAGTGGCTGAAGTATCCACACTCGCTCGAAGGGCTCAGTGTGGAGGAAATAATCACCCACAGGCCGGAGTTGTATGCGATTATCAAGGATTCTCTGAACCCACCAGGACAGCACTAATAGATTCCGGCTCTAACCGCCGGAATGACATGTGGCTCGGTGACCGCGATGACGGGGCTGAATGACGCCCGATTCATAAAACGCTCTGGCCCTCGTCATTACCGGGGCTAAAATTAAACTTCAGCCCCATGCAAATCAGCGCCGACATCATTGCAAAACCGGCCGCGAGTAAAAAAGCATAATTCAGCGACAACTCACCGATTAAACCTGCAAACAGCGCACCTAGCATGCCGACGCCATCGAGTACGGTAAATATTATGCCCATCGTGGTTGCTTCTGACTTGCCAGAATAATCCAATGCCGCGGCCAGCACCACTGGACGCATGATTGTAAGCAGGACCGCGGCAGGTAACAGGCCTGCCATCAACCCGGTAAAGCTCGAACTGAAGCCTGCCAGGCAGGCAAACAGGCTGCTCGCTATCAGTGCTATCATAATCAGAGGCTTACGACCCTGCCGATCGGTATATTTACCCGCGAAAGGCTGGAATACAGCCCCGATCAGCAGCATCACCGCAAAGATAAAACCTGCATCAAACGACGACAGGCCGTGTTCGGATAGCAAATAGAGTGGTGTCATCGCAAGTATTGCCATCAACGACATATTGTAGAACACCATGACCAGGATCAACGAGATACCCGGACCATGCAGCCAGTGTCGAACCAACCCCTTGATATCGATGGTGTTCAAGTTATGACTTGCTTTGCTGCGAATTCGCTTCGCTACCGGAATGAACAAAATACCCATTAATACCACCGGGACCAGTAATATTTGCAAACTGGTTTGCCAGTCGAAATAGCCCAGTAAAAATCCGGTAGCCAGCGGGCCCAGGACCTCGGCACCGATGCTGCCACCGACCGCATGTATGCCCAGTACCTGCGCCCGCCGCTGGGGCATTTCCTTCACCAGCACCCCGGTTGCGACCGGGTGCCAGAAGGCATCGCCCATGACGCCGAATGCAAGCAATAGGGTAATCGCCCAAAATCCGGGTACCAGTGTCGCCGACCAGTAGCCGATCGCCACCCACCAGAAACTCAATAGCATCAGGTATCCCGGTCGGGTCGATCGATCGGCAATAATACCCGCGGGAATATAGGCCAGGGCGGCGCCCAGGCCATTAATGGTTAAAATTAGGCCAACCTCGGTCGGACCCAGATTCATGCTCGCGGCTATGGCAGGCGCCAGCAGCCAGAGTGTCCCCGCAACCCAGTCATTGGTTAAATGACCCAACGACAGGGAGGTAAGAAGAAATCGGTGATGCCTTGTCAGAGGTGTCATTTCACTAGATCTTCTGCTGTTCAAGACCAGCCAGAATTCGGGGATAATAGTATCCCAGCGTCAACGACCGGATTACCATGAAAAGACTCAGTGCGAGGAACAGTCCGTGGTTTCCCCAAAAAGGTACGATAATGCCTAGTAGCACAAGGTATAACAACAGGGATAGTAGCATTGCGTTGCGCATTTCCCGGGTAAAACCGACACCGATAAAGATTCCGTCAAACTGAAAACTCCACACCGATACAATCGGTGAAATAATCATCCAGGGTAAATAGATCAGCGCGGTGTCTACGACAGTTTCGATATTGGTGAACAGGCCGAGGATAGATTTGCCAAAAAATAAATATCCCAGGCTCACCAGTACCGCCATCAAACCGGCCCAGACACTAGTCAAGGCCACCGATCGACTAAACTCGCGACGCTTCCCCGCCCCATAGGCACTGCCGGTGAGTGCTTCGGCAGCATGCGCAAACCCGTCGAGTCCATAGGCCATGATACTTTGTAAATGTAACAAAATAGCATTGGCAGCCAACACCACCTCGCCCATTTTCGCGCTTTGCGCGGTAAAGTAGGCGAATGCAAAAACCAGGCAAAGTGTACGAATAAATATATTGCCATTGGCATGCATCAGTTCCAGCACCGCACTGCGTTGCAAAAGTCGCTGCCGGTCAAACTGCCCGAGGGCAGTAGCCAGTGGCCCACGCAATAATATAAAACCACAAATTGTTGCAAAATACTCGGCGATCAGGGTTGCCAGTGCGACACCTTCGACACCCAGGTCAAATCCAATCACGAATAGAAAGTCCAGTGCCACGTTGCTGATATTCAGGATCAGTTGCAGGACAAATGCATGGGTTGTTTTTTGCATACCGATAAACACACCGGTGAAGACATAAATACACAGCGTCGCTGGCGCGCTCCAGATTCGAATTTCTGTGTAGTCACGGGTTAGTTGTTCGACCTCTGCGCTGCTGTCGAGCAAATGCAGGGCGAGACCGATCACTGGCTGACTGAGTAGTATGATCAGAAAACCAAATGCGAAAGCGAGTAAAAGTACTCGTAGCAGGGTATCTGAGAGTGCTTGCTGATCATTTGCCCCATGCGCGCGGGCTACAAACCCGGTGGTGCCCATGCGCAAAAATCCGAAACCCCAGTAGAGAAAAGTGAAAATCAGGGCGCCAAGCGCTACCGCGCCTATAGACTGGGGTCCGGGCAGGCGGCCGACCACCGCGGTATCGACTGCGCCAACCAGCGGCACCGAAATATTCGAGATGATTATCGGTCCGGCAAGCGCCCAGATTTTACGATGACTGATCGGATTTGTCGGCATCATCTAGTACTACTTTATCGGGTGCTTCCGCGTGCGCTGACAGGTAAAGCTGGTTCGAAGTTGCCTGGGTTGCTGGCACCGCGACGAAAGGCTTGCGTTTATCCGGGCTACCATCACGACGGCGTTTAACTGTTGCGAATAATGCGAGCAGCAGGCTGACCAGTGCATAGTAGGCAAATAATCCCTGCGCACCCATTGTCTGCATAAACTGGCCCGCGATTATCGGCCCGATACTGGCGCCGGCTCCGTAGGTAATCAGCAATCCACCAGCCACCTGTACCCGCTGATCGCCGTCGGTCAGGTCATTCACTGTCGCCGCTGAAAGCGAGTAGATGGTAAACAAAAAAGCGCCAAATACGCCGACGACTACCAGCATTAAACGAAAATCTACAACCTGGGTCATAGCAAAGGCAGCGAATGCAGTCACTAGCGGCACGACCACCAGTAATGGCCCCCGGCCTATTCGATCAGACAGGTGTCCCATCGGCAGCTGGAGCAATATACCGCTCATGATGATGGTCGCCATGAACACCGCAAGACTGGCCTCGGACAGACCCATATTGACTGCATACACTGGTCCCAGGCCAAACACACTGGCATTGATCAGTCCGGCACTAAACACCCCGACCACGCCCAATGGCGCCATTCGGTACAGCGAAATCAACGGCATCCGAGTGGTAGTTGTCATTACCGGGGCCTTCGCCCTGGTCAGTAGTACCGGAATTAACGCGAGTGAAAAGATAACCGAGGCGAGACTGAATAACTGGAATTGCGAGGGATCACCCAATGCGAATAAAAATTGCCCGCAACCGGCGGCAAAATAATTGGTGGCCATATAAAAAGACAATACCCGGCCACGATTTTGATTGCTCGCGCGCGTGTTCAACCAGCTTTCGGTGACCATAATCAAGCCGGCCATGCAAAACCCCGACAGCATGCGCAAGACCATCCAGCTACCCACCGAAATCCAGATCGGGTGGAGTAGCGCGGAAACCGACATTAACGAGGCAAATGCAGCAAAAGATCGAATATGACCGACCCGGGCAACTATTCTTCCGGCAAATACCCCACCGCATAACAATCCCAGAAAATAGGAGGCGACAATAACCCCAACCAGATCAGCAGAGAATCCTTCGACTTGCGAGCGCACACCGAGCAAGGTACCAAACAAACCGTTGGCCAGAAGCAACAAGCCATAACTCAGCAGCAGGGAGAAAACTGCACTCAGCGTACTAAACAAGAAAGTTCCTGTGTCATCCAGGTGGATAGTAAGTTCGAATAAAGCCCGGCACACCAATTTCCCGCGGGGATTGTGTGTGCTTTTTTAGTAGACCGGAGAATTCCGCTCTCGATCGTCACTGTATATGATTCGGATTGCGATATCACCCACGATTTAATCGATTCGCTTAAATAACACCCGAATTTCGCAGTGTTTCCAGTTGCTTGACGGATATTCCCAGTTCACCGAGCACTTCGGCGGTATCACCACCATGCCTGGCGCAGTAATCATTAAACTCCGGTCCATCGGTCGCATAGTGGAATGCGGCAATCGGCGCGGTTAATGAATTGTCTCCGAGTCGCTGGTGCTGGCTTGCCGATGCGCGCTGCAACTGTTCCTGTTGCAACATTTCGTACATATCGCGTATACGGGCGGCAGGCACATGACGACTATTCAGGTATTCTTCCCAGTAGTCGGCGGTTTCGGTTTTTAAGCATTGTTGTATCCGTTGCCTCAATTTTTCACCGTTGTCTCTAAGCCAGGCATAGTTTTGCTGATCGGGATCAAGCATCAGATCACCCAGATCGAGTGCATCGAACAAGCTGCGATGTTGCCGCAGTGTATAGGCCCCCACCATAATCGCATCGTCGCTGCAGGCGTAGACCGAATGCCCCGGGTGATGGGTCTGTGCATTCCCGGTTCTTTCCCCGGTTTTACCACAATGGATCGCATCCAGAACCAACGGGGTCATCATCACCAGGGCCGCATCGAGCATATTGACATCGATCACCTGCCCTTTGCCGGTGCGGCTACGCTGGTACAGGGCGCTGGCGATAGCAAATGCGGTCTGCGCCCCGGTGCCATAATCAATCAACGGCGGCCCGACGCGTAGCTTTTCCTGGGTCGGCTCACCGTTCACCGACATCATGCCGCTAAATGCCTGTATCACCGCATCATAGGCGGGACGACCACTAAAAGGATTATCGCTGCCAAATCCGCTCATCGAGCAATAAATCAACGCGGGGTTAATCTTTAATGCCTGCGCCGGACCCAGCTCATGGCGATCGAGACCGTGTGTATAGTTTTGCACCAGCACATCGGCTGTGGCAATCAATTGACGCGCTATTTCACGGCCCTCGGATTGACCGAGGTCAAGGCATATCGCTTTCTTACCCTGGTTGTTGGCGAGGTAATTTAATCCAAGCCCGATTTCATTGCGCTTTTCGTCGGCGCCGTCGCAACGCATCATATCGGGCTCGTGCGGAGATTCTATTTTAATCACCTCTGCACCCATCAAAGCGAGCTGACTGGTCGCAAACGGGCCAGCAAAAACATGGGTGAAATCGAGTACCCGAATTCCGTCAAACGCCTGCATGGTTAACCCCCGAACAGATAATGGCAAAAACCTTTTTTCGAACCATCAGCGTACACCTGTCTTCGACCGACATGATGGCCGGCACATTTTGCCGGTTGATATTGTTGATTAATTAAGCTAGTCCGAGAGCATCCTTGCGTTTTGCACACCAGGACTGAATGATGCGATCCGCGATGATAGCAATCAGCGCCATACCAAGCCCGGCGACCAGGCCCAGCCCGGTGTCTGCACTGCTCAGGGCAATATAAACCGATTGCCCCAATCCCTTGCTGCCGACCAGGGCAGTGATTACCAGCATCGCTAATGCAAACAATACCGTTTGATTAAGACCAAGCATGATTTCCGGGAGCGCCAACGGCATTTTTACCTCCCACAGCATTTGCCGTGGTGAGCATCCCATTGACCTTGCTGCTTCCACCGTTTCCTCTGGCACATGACGCAAACCATGCTCAGTGTAACGAATCATCGGGACTATCGCGTAGGCAATGATGGCCAGGAAAGAAGTGAATTCTCCTATCTGGAAAAACATCAGAAAGGGAATCAAAATCACGAACAGCGGCATACTTTGTAGCGTGTCATTGATCGGTCGCAGGAAATTGGAAGCCCATTGGCTCCGGCTCGCCCATATTCCAAGGCTACCACCGACCAATAAACAAACCATCACCGCGGCCAGGCACAAATACACTGATAGCATCGCCTGGGACCAGATCCCGGTGAATAACATAAACAACAACCCGGTGAATGCGAGCGTGGCGACACGCAAGCCACCGGTTTGCCAAGCCAGTAAAGTCACGATTAAGATAAATGGCAACCAGGGAATGGCTGTGAGTCCAAAATATAACAGACCGCCAGTGACCACCACAGCAATCGAGGATTGCCAGCTGCGTTTTAAATATAACCAGCAGGCACAGACAAAAATCACCACCGCATAGCCCCATACCATTGCCGACGTGAGGCTAAACCCCCAGGAGAATGGTGATATTACATTGGCAAAACCGATCTTGATCGGCAATAGATAATAAAACAATACCGTGTTTTTGAGGGTATTCATAAAAAACGCATAATTGGCTGTTACATACCTTAATCCTTCATTGATGACGTCTGCCGGATAAAAAATCAATGTTTCGGGATAGATTCGCAATGCGGGAACAAATATCGATAGCAGGATAAAGGCCAGCATCAAACCCAGCGCGGTAATCAGGGGCTTCGACCGTTCGATCCTGCTTAGATGCCGGCGTTCAATGGCACGCGTTCGATCGGTAAACCCCCGGCTAATCCGATCCAGGATCATCGCTATAAGGGCTATTACTATCCCTGCCAATAAACTCTGGCCGAACTGCGCCTTGCGCATGGTGCTTAACACTTCCCAACCTATATCGGCGGAGCCGCCGATAATAGCAGCGATGATCACCATGCTTAGCGCACACATCGTAGTCTGATTGACTCCGACCATAATATTCGGCATCGCGCTCGGCACCTGTACCCACCAGAATAGCTGGCGCTTGGTGGAGCCCGACATCACTCCAGATTCAAGCACGTCGGCCGGCACCTTTTGCAAGCCGAGTATCATGTTTCGTACCATCGGTGGACAGGCATAGATCGAGCTGGCCACCACGCCGACCACCGGGCCGAATCCGAAAAGCAGCAGTATCGGAATCAGATAAGCGAAGGTCGGAACCGTTTGCATCAAATCCAGTATCGGTTGGACAATTCTATTCGCCCGCTCTGATTTGTACGATACCACGGCCAGAACGAACCCGGCCCCAACGGCCAACGGGATAGACACAAATACAATGCCGAGGGTATTCATACTGGGTGACCAGTAGCCGGTAATCACCATATACAGAAGTGCCAGGCCGGTGAAAATCGACAATCGCCAACCCGATGAGATATAAGCAACGACGCAAAAAGCCGCGATCGTCGCTGGCCAGGGTAACCACTGCAGTAAAGCCTGGGCGCCATTCATTGGCCAGGACAATAACCAGTTAATCGAACGAAATATCCATTTGAAGGTATCTATAAACCAGTCCATATAGATGTTAATCCAGTCCGCCACTGGAATCACCAGATCAGAGGGTAACTGGTTAAGCCAGGCGACCTTGTCACGCAGTAACAGGCAAACTGCGCTGACCAGAATAACCCCTAGCCAGGGCCACATATCGCTAGTGTTCCGCCTGGGCAACTGGATCAGCATTAACTCGCATCCCCGGCTGTGGCGAGGGCGTTTACGACCACCTGGGGCGTCACTACCCCTATATCTACACCATCTCGCTCGACGATAAGACCCTCGGGATGGTCATTGAACAAAGGCATGATTTTCTCCAGGGTGGCGGCGGCCTCGACCCGAAAGCTAATCCCGTCGGAATTCTTGTTGCTGTCTATAATCTCGCCCGCGGTAATGATTCTGACCCGGGGGACATCCTTGGTAAACTCGGCGACATAGGCATCGGTGGGGCTCAGCACCAGTTGGGCAGGCGTTCCAATCTGTACCACCACGCCATCTTTCATGATCGCAATACGATCGGCCAGGCGTAGCGCCTCGAGAAAGTCATGAGTGATGAAAACGATCGTTTTATGCAGCATCTTTTGCAATCGCAGAAATTCGTCCTGCATCTGGCGCCGTATCAGTGGATCCAGTGCGCTAAAAGGTTCATCGAGGAACCATACTTCAGGCTCTACGGCCAGACTGCGGGCAATGCCAACACGCTGTTGCTGACCACCGGATAGCTGTCGGGGAAAACTGTCTTCCCTACCCTCCAATCCCACCAGATTAATCACTTCCCTTGCGCGGGCTTCACGTTTTAACAGGTCGATACCCTGCACTTTTAACGGAAAGCATATATTTTCCAGCACGGTCAGGTGAGGTAGCAGTCCAAAATTCTGGAATACCATGCCCATTTTGTGTCGGCGAAACTCGATTAAGTCGGCATCGCTAATTTTTAACAAATCAACACCATCGAGTAGTACTTCACCAGCGGTAGGTTCTATCAATCGTGACAGGCATCTGACCATGGTGGACTTCCCTGAACCCGACAGCCCCATGATAATAAAGATTTCACCCTGATGAACATCGAAACTCACATTGCATGCGGCGCCAATATGACCACTGTCTTTCAATTTCTGGCGCAAGTCCTCGGAGTCGCGCACATCTCCGTTTTGCCCGGTAAAAAATTGACCGGGGTTTTCACCGTAAACCTTCCACACGTTTCGACAAGATATTTTGATATTGTTGTTAGCTGGTTCCACTGGACATTACCTGGTGTTGCTGTTCGTTAAAAACGCTTCGACAAACATAAACAAAAATGGCGATATCCATGATATCGCCATTATTTTACGCTTCGATCTCTTGCTTGATCGATCACATTGCAGCATCAACCCAGGGTTTCCAGATAGCTTCGTTTGCATCGACCCAGGCACTAACCACTGCTTCGAGTTTTTTACCATCCTGATCGATTGCGTTCATCATCGGAATCTGGTCCTCGTTTCTCAGGGTATAAGCCGATAGCAATTTATGCGCTGCAGGCCACTTTTCCGCCATCCCGCTCCACGCCAGTTTCTTGATATAACCACGCTCCCAGTCACAATCCCAGGTTGCATTAGGGTTGACCCCGACCGATGCATCATC
Source organism: Pseudomonadota bacterium (assembly GCA_022545625.1). Classification (GTDB taxonomy): domain Bacteria; phylum Pseudomonadota; class Gammaproteobacteria. The sequence continues at coordinate 2,049 of JACZQS010000048.1, read as the reverse complement.
TTCGCAGCCTTTCTGGTAAGGCGGCAGTTTGACATTGCTTAAATCAACTACAGCGTGCACCCAATGAGGCGACCAGAACATCACCATTAGAGGTTCCTTGCGTATCTCTGCTCCCTGAATTTCTGCAATCAGTGCGCCTTCACTGCCAGCCGGAACCGAGGTGAAATCAAGCCCCAGTGCAACAAGACGATCAACGTTGGATGTGCCCCAATCGGCTGGATAGTCGACAAAGCGCCCCTTGGGAAATGTTTCCGCGTTGGCAAAAGCCTGAACACAACCGTTCAATGCCTTGTAGTCTGGCAGACCAGGACACTTTTCCATTGCAGCATTATTGATAAACCAGGATTCCACTGGAACCAGGCCGAGGTCGCCTATCTCCTCGACATTACCTGACGCCAGGGCCTTATCGTAATGTTCACCAATATTTGAGCTCCAGATTTCCAGGGTAGCCGATATGGTGTTGTCTTCCAGTGCCACCATCTGCGGGAAGTAGCCTGCGGTTACGTATTCGACGTTATAGCCCATTCGTTTGAGTATTTCGCCAGCAACATGGGTGGAAATGTGCTGGCCTGTCCACTCATTGATAGCCAGTTTAATAGGGTCGCTGGATTCGGGTACCGCTGACTGCGCATTGGTGGTTAATCCCAGTATCGCAATCGTAATCACGGTCAAACATGATTTTAATTTCATCAGACATCCTCCACAGGTGTATAAAACACGCCAATTTTAATTATTTTGATCAAGCTTACCGTCGCAGTATAACAAACACTTAAAAATAATGAAGTCGGCAAATCGAGTGTTATTGGAATGGAGCTTAGTTAGTTAATTTACGATTGATGTCAGCCCTTTCGCCAATCAATATTCCCTTCCCGGTCAATCTGAATTTCATCGCCATTTGATACCTGTCCGATTAGAGACTGGGATATCTCTATCACAGGTACATCGAGGTTATACAGTCGGTTCGCTACCATCACGCCGACACTGATTTTGAGGTCTGTTTTAACCAGCACAAATGCGACGGGCCCACTACCATTTCGAAGCGACTCTGCGATTGCTCCAGGTGTACCTGCAGAGCCCCGACTTTCCGGGATGAACATCACTGAACCCGCGGTACGCGTTCCAAACTGGGGATGGTGTACATCGATAATTTTTCCGTTGAGCGGATCAAATCCGCCCCAGAAACTGAGCGGGTCGTCGAGCAACAGCGCCGGACCGCTCGCCCTACCGGCCACCAGGACCCTGCCTTGAATATTGTTACCTCGACGAGTCATGAGGCTGACCAGCTGTCCAGCAATACCTTGCCCGCAACCGCCGACTCTACACATTCTGCGAGGCTACCCAGTACTACCTGTACCGGTAACATACCGGGTGCATAATAGGCCCACTTGGCAGCATTGGTCATTACCTTACCCTCTAAACCATTCACTGCCGGTGAGAAATAAGTGCAGGTATCGGTGATGATTTTTATTCCTGCCGCCTCCAGTAGACCGGTCCAGCCCTGCGATTCGGCCTGCGCATAAACATGTCGGCTGGTAGTTAAATAAAATACCAGTTTTTTATTTATACAGCGCCCCTGCAACAAATCCATAAGACGTTCAAATTCAGTGTAGGAAAAATGGGGAGTCCCCAATGCTATACCCTGCAGGGGCTGGGTCGAATCGGTGCCAAGCTCTTCTCGGGCGGACTGTAAATCTGCGACACCAAGGTTCACTGTTTTTTCAGGCGCCTGGTTTTGACAGGCGTCATTGAGAGTTGCTGCTTCGGGTGTGATACCCACCGCATGAAATAACGGCACACTGCCGGAAGAGCTACCGGCCGCACTGATTGCCTTCAGGTCGTCCTCGTCGGTTGAGTCGGGTAAACCACTGATCACCGGCACCAGGCTGCCGCAGTGTCGACCAACCAGGTGGCCCAGTAGGTGATAAAAAATATCACTGGCCCGAATTTGCCGAGGGATATCATCGAGTGTAAACAATATTCTGGATCTTCGACCCTCGTCACAATGCAGGCCGGTCAGTGGCACCTTGCCTACCAGGGCCGCGCAAATAT
>JACZQS010000313.1 GCA_022545625.1 Pseudomonadota bacterium | reverse complement strand
CCAATACCATCCATGGTCCTGTTACTTGTACCCAATGTTTGGAAACTTGTTAGTTGTTTCAACTGGCTAATAATGTGCGGATCGGATATCATACACATAATGCACACATACTCTATATTTTGCATAATATTTGGAATTATATTCGGAATTAATATTTGCAATATTTTTTGCCCTGGGCATAGCTTACATGCTGGAGTCGACTCCAGGTCAAGAATTTTATTTCGAATTACCTCTACCGGATCGCAATAAAGGTGAAATCGCAGGAAACTTCGACCCGGCCTGGCTATTTAAGACTTCAGATATCTGGCGTGGTACTCGATATGGTCACCGATGAAACTGGCTATAAAATGGTAGCTGTGGTCATACCCGGGTTGCATACGGATGGTACAGGGCTGGCCCTGGGCATCGCAGGCAGCTTGCAGGTTATCCGGTAACAACTGGCCATCGTCTAAAAATTCGTCGGCGTCACCCTGATCGATCAGGATATCATCGACCCGGGCCCCGGATTCAATCAGGCTGGTAGCGTCATAAGCTGCCCAGGCAGATCTATCTTTCCCCAGGTAGAGGCCGAAACAGTCCTGCCCCCAGCCGCTAGCGAGCGGATTGCAGATGGGTGCAAATGCCGAGACTGAACGGTACGCGCCTGGATTTTTGAGTGCACAGATCAACGCCCCGTGCCCACCCATAGAATGCCCGCTGACTGACTTGACACCCGCAACCAGGGGTAAATTCTGTTCGATTAATTCGGGTAGCTCGCTGTTCACGTAATCGTACATCTGGTAGTGGCTCGACCAGGGTTGTTGAGTGGCATTGACATAAAACCCGGCACCCTGACCCAGATCGTAGCGGTCAGGCTGATCAGCAACCTGTTCGCCACGCGGACTGGTATCCGGGAATACGACAGCGATACCCTGTTTCGCAGCGAATCGCTGCGCACCGGCTTTGGTTCGTGCATTGTCATCGGTACAGGTAAGCCCTGACAACCAGTATAAAGCGGGCACCTTTTCTGCCGCAGCCTGTGGCGGCAGGTAAACCGAAAATGTCATTTCGCATTGACAGGCTCTCGAGTCATGCCTGTAGCGGTTTAAATAACCACCGCATTCCTTGACGCTCTCGATCTGTTTCATACGCCCGGGATCTCTAGAAAATGATCACTGATCGAATACTCTCACCGCTATGCATGAGATCGAATGCACGATTGATATCTTCCAGCGGCATGGTATGGGTGACCATCTTGTCGAGTTCAATTTCCCCACTCATATAGCGGTCAACATAACCCGGTAACTCGGTTCGCCCTTTAACACCGCCAAACGCGGTACCTTGCCATCGACGCCCGACTACCAGGTTAAAGGGTCGCGTCCTGATTTCCTCCCCGGCCCCGGCTACACCGATTACAGTGGACACGCCCCAGCCCATGTGCGTACATTCAAGCGCGTCACGCATCACCTGTACATTGCCGATACACTCAAACGAGTAATCGACACCTCCACTGGTCATTTCCTGGATGGCTTCGCTCAGCGACCCGTCCACTTCATCTGGATTGACAAAGTCGGTGGCACCGAGCGATTCTGCGATTTTCCACTTTGCCGGATTAATATCGATCGCCAGAATTCGTCCAGCCTTTGCCATTACCGCACCCTGGATAACCGACAATCCGATGCCGCCCAGTCCAAATACCGCAACAGTCGAACCGGGTTCGACACGGGCAGTATTCATCACTGCGCCGATTCCCGTAGTGACACCACAACCGAGCAGGCAAACCTTGTCTAATGGTGCCGCTGGATTGATCTTTGCCAGTGCGATTTCAGGCACCAGGGTATATTCGGAAAAAGTAGAACAGCCCATGTAGTGGAAGATGTCCTTGCCATTCTGGGAGAATCGACGCGTACCGTCCGGCATATAACCTGTCCAGACGGTAGCCGCGATCGACTGGCACAGATTTGATTTATTTGACAGGCAAAATTCGCATTCACCACACTCGGGTATATAAAGCGGAATCACATGGTCTCCGGGCTTCAAACCCTTCACTCCCGGCCCGCATTCGACTACCTCGCAACCCCCTTCGTGCCCCAGTATTGCCGGAAACGCACCCTCTGGATCATTACCCGACAGGGTGAAGGCATCGGTATGACAAACACCGGAGGCAATGACTTTTAGCAGCACTTCACCCTCTCGGGGTCCCTCGACTTCTACTTCTTCTATTTGTAAGGGTTTTTTCGCTTCCCAGGCAACTGCTGCTTTACATTTCATCGATCGTCCTCTCCAGTTTATTATCGGATGGGTTGTGGCCTGCAGACTAGTTTGATTAATTCATACAGTCAAGATTCAGTCAGTACTGGTAAATTTCGTAATAAGAGTGGCAATAATTGAATCAATTGGTAGTTTTACACTCATATTGTATGAAATCCTGCCAAACACTGCCTGGAGTAGCTAATGAGACTCAACTGGATCAAAGAAAATCGAATCCTGGTAATGTCGGGATTATTGTTGGGCTTCCTGGCACTCTATTTCACCGCATCCGCAGGTACTAAAAACGGCTTCGACGTCTCCAACGCATCGATTCCTGTCGATGAAATTTTGGCCGGCGGCCCGCCAAAAGACGGCATACCTGCCTTGTCCGATCCGGAGCTGCTCGATGCAGATGACGCCAGCTATATGCAACCCAATGATCGAATCATTGGTATTGAACTCGACGGTATTGCACGGGCCTATCCAATATCCATTTTAAACTGGCACGAAATTGTCAACGACCAGATTAATAATCAACGCTATGCAGTCACCTATTGTCCGTTATGCGGTACTGGTATGGTGTTTGAATCTAACGTGGGTGGTCAGGTAACCGATTTTGGCGTTTCCGGATTACTCTATAACAGTGATGTCTTGCTGTATGACCGGAATACCGAATCCCTGTGGTCGCAAATTATGGGCCAGGCTATTGCCGGCACCCTCGTAGGCGAGAAGCTAAAAGCATTTCCAATTAGTCACACAACCTGGCGCAACTGGGTGAAACAACATCCGGATACCCAGGTATTATCGCCCAATACTGGTTACTCGCGTGACTACGGTCGGAATCCCTACCGGGGATACGATCAATCCAGTCAACTATACTTCAGTGTCAACCAACGTGTTCCAGACACCTATCACCC
>JACZQS010000047.1 GCA_022545625.1 Pseudomonadota bacterium | reverse complement strand
GATGGCTGATTCCTCCGGGGTGAGGCCAGAAATAATAGCGGCTATTCCAGCGTCTCCCCAGCTTGGCGGACCATTACGTAGGGCCGCAACCTTGTCGAGCACGGCGTTGATCGGCAGCGCGTAACCGATACCGACATTACTGCCCGAGCTGGTTGCCGCTATAGACGTGGTCAAGCCGATGACCGCACCGTCACGATTGAACAGCGCGCCGCCGGAGTTACCCGGGTTGATCGCGGCGTCAGTCTGAAGATAAGGAATAGGGCCTGCCAAAAAGCGCGAGGTATTTGAAATTATCCCACGGCTGATAGAATCTGGATTACTACCGAAAGGGTTGCCGACCACGTAGGTTTCATCGCCAACGCTGGCAGTCTTCGAATTGCCAAGTCGTGCCGCTTGCATTCCGTCACAGTTTTCCATCTGTAGTATGGCAATATCGGTGTGCGGTGTTGAATTGACAAGGGTCGCGGTGATGCCACGCATTTTTTCCCAGCCCCGGGGGAATATTTCAATCACAGCCGCATTCTGGATGACGTGCTGGTTGGTCCAGACCTCGCAGGTGTTGGTGGATACGAGAAAACCGGAACCCGTCCCGGGTGCCCAGACGGAATCGCCGTATTTGTCGATGCTGACATGAGAAATTGTTCTGATGGAGACGGAAACATCGAGCATCGACTCGGTATCTACAGGATCACTGCCCGAGTAGCTGAAATAGGTGATGGGCGCCAGTATCGCCAGCAGCAGGGCTGTGTTTGTCACCGATTTCGAGTTGTTCGTCTTCATTTCAACCTCCATTTCCGATCCAACTTGTCCGGGTTAATGGGTCGTACTTACTTTACGGCCAATGGTGCGCCGTTTTAACTCTCCTTAGGTTCTCCTTGCTATCATTATTATCGGCATATTAAGCCGACACTTAATACTTACCTATATAGCGGAATAGCCGCATACTAGGAATATAGGAGAAATTCAAGGAAATATTGGGGTTTTTTGTATAGTTGGTGGGATAAAAGGGATAAACGGGAATAATTCACCCGATTTAGCAGGTTGGGGCTATCGGACCTATATCTGACGCCATTTTTTCGTAGTTCGGGGAAATCACCCGAGCAGGCCCCGAAATGGTTTTCAATCCCGGTTTAGGGAGCGTCTGTACTTAATATAAACACCTAGCAGGCTAATTACAGATAATAAAATCAGTGGCCCAAGGATAGATATATCCAGCAGTGATTGCAGTGATTCGGCGGTGGTTGCACCGTGAATCACACTGGCATATAAATACGATTTAATCGAAATTCCGAGGATGGCTGCCAGTATAAAGTGACTAAGGTCTACCCTGAGTATGCCCGAACTATAGTTGATCAGGGAGTGTGGAAAGGCAGGAAAGACCCGCATCGCGAACAGGGTGAAGAAATTACCCTGTTCGTGGAGTAATTTGTAAGTACGTGAGTTTTCGATTTTTTCTACCCAGTCATCCGACAAACGCCTGGACAACAGGTAGGCGCCCAGGCCACCGAGTGTGCTGCCAGCAGCCAGAATGAACGTCGCCATCGCTGGTGGATAAAGCGGTGCGGCAACCCAGAGAAACAACGATCCAGCCAGCGCAAAACTAAACAGGATACCTTGCAGCAGGATCAAGATTGCCGCCAGCCACCAGTGTTGCGAGAATTCCCGCGCTATCGATAGAATTTTTTCAGCGTCGAGTAAACCAGCGAGTTCCAGTATGATCCCGGTCGCGATTAACGCCAGCAGGATGAGTAGTTTCGTAATGCTTCCCTGGTACATGTGGTTTATTTTAAACAAATATTGAAAAGGGTAGCGGAGTTTGATCTGGCCGGGGATGTCGAACCGTGTTAATGGTTGATTCGCACGGGTATACGGCGCGCACCAAAGTTAGCTGGCTTTGCTTCGAAATGACCGGGAAGCCTGGCGCCGCAGTCATTACAGCTGGCATTTTTTCCCATATTCCAGTGACCCAGCTGATACCAGTCGCGTTCTATCAGCAATTTCCCGCAATCATGGCACCAGGTGCTAGAACCCGCCGCGTCGTGCACATTGCCTGTATAGGCGTAGTGTACGCCGTTGCCCAGGGCTATCTTGCGGGCCCGGGTTAGAGTCGCAGCCGGGGTGTGTTCGATATCAAGCATTTTCCAGTCTGGGTGGAATGCAGTGAAGTGCATCGGTACATCCGGTCCTAATTTTTCCACTACCCAGTTGGTCATAGCATGGATCTCCTGTTCAGAATCATTCTCGCCTGGAATCAACAGGGTGGTCAGTTCAAGCCAGGTATCAGTCTCGTGTTTTATATATTCGAGGGTTTCGAGTACCGGAGCCAGATGACCGCCACAAACCTTGAAATAGAAGCGATCGCTAAACGCCTTCAGGTCCACATTGGCTGCGTCCACCGCCTGGAAAAATTCTACCCGTGGTTCCGGGTCGACATAACCGGCAGTGACAGCTACCGATTTTATACCGCTTTCGCGACAGGCAGCAGCCACATCGATCGCATATTCGAGGAATACGATCGGGTCGTTGTAGGTAAAGGCAATACTACGGCAGGACATTTCTTCAGCCACTTTGGTCAATTGCCCGGGCGTGGCTCGATCTGCCAGCGTATCCATTTCGCGGGACTTGGACATGTCCCAGTTTTGGCAGAATTTGCAGGCGAGATTGCAACCAGCGGTTCCAAATGACAACACGGCGCTGCCGGGGTAGAAGTGATTCAGTGGTTTCTTCTCGATCGGGTCGACACAGAATCCACTGGAGCGACCATAACTGACCAGCTTGACCTCGTCATTCAGCCGCTGGCGTACATAACACAGGCCGCGCTGTCCCTCCTTGAGACGACAATGACGCGGGCAGACATCACATTGCAGGCGTCCATCCTCGATCGCGTGCCAGTAGCGAGTGGTGACAACTGTATCATCCATACCCTAGCGAACCCCGTTCCGATAAAGGTTATACTAACAGCATATCAGCACTGCGAGGTAAATCCATGAGTATTCGCAAGGCAGCCGTGGCGGGTCTTTTCTACGAGGGTGACCCAGCTGCACTTCAGCAGCATATCAGTGAGCTAATGTCCGGGGTGTCTTCGAAAAAAACGCCTATTCCTGAAGCATTGATAGTGCCGCATGCCGGCTATATTTACTCGGGTCCAACTGCTGCCAGGGCCTACCACTGCCTGGAGTCGCGCCGGGATGAAGTTCGGCGCGTGGTGTTGTTCGGCCCTGCCCACCGAGTTTACCTCGAAGGGATGGCGCTACCATCGGTGGATCGATTCGAAACACCGCTGGGTGAAGTGCCGTTGGACCGAGAGGCCATCGAGCGGATAGTCGACATGGTTGATGTATCTGTCTCTGACCAGGCGCACCGGGATGAGCATAGCCTGGAGGTGCAACTACCATTTCTGCAGACGGTACTGAAGCAGTTTAGCCTGGTGCCGGTGGTGGTAGGGAAATGCGACGCGGCTAGTGTGGCTGCGGTAATGGATGCGCTGTGGGGTGGGAGAGATACGCTGGTTGTAGTCAGTACCGATTTATCCCACTTCCTGCCCTATGCGGACGCCAGACAGGTCGATGCAAAGACCTGCGATCGCATACTGGCGAAATCGGGCTCGCTGTCGGGCGAGGAAGCCTGCGGTGCCTATGCGCTCAACGGGTTGATGCGCAGCCAGCACGCCCGGGCACTGGATGTGGAATTGCTGGATGCCTGTAATTCGGGCGACACCGCCGGGGGCAGGGATCGGGTAGTAGGTTATGGCGCCTTCCTTCTGCATTGATATCAACGAGTCGGAACAGGGGCAATTGCTCGGTATTGCGCGGCGATCGATCGAATCGGGGCTGGCAGGCGGTAGCTCGTTGCAACCAGGCAACGAGAATCTGGCCGGTAGCTTGTCGATCCGGTTGGGAGCGTTCGTGACCCTGACCCGATATGAAGTGTTACGGGGTTGCATCGGCTCGCTGGAATCAACCGATCCCCTGGCGCAAGCAGTGGCTAACTCAGCGTTCAAAGCCGCGTTTAGCGACTCGCGCTTTGCACCACTGGAGGCTGCGGAAATCGAAGACACCCGAATCGAGATATCCGTATTGTCGGAATTGGAACCACTCGCCGCCATCAGCCGGGCGGATTTGCTGGATCGATTGCGCCCAGGGGAGGATGGCCTGCTGTTGCAAGACCGCGGCCACCGCGCCACCTTTTTACCCGGGGTGTGGAACAAGATCAGCGATCCGGAAGAATTCCTGGGCCAACTGCTGGTCAAGGCCGGGTTGTCAGGAGATTATTGGTCCGAGTCAATTTCATTTAAGCGGTATCGGGCGTTATCATTTGGGGAGTAGTGGTATTACAGGCCCCATTTACCTGTCTGCTGCAACCTTCCACTGATTGATCTCTCTAAACACATAACAACCATTAGTCCTAATGCCATTTAAATTTCTACTTATTGCATTTCTGCTAGTACTGCTACCGGTAACGAGTCAGTCAACATTGGCAGACAACCACATTCCCGTCAGTGGAACAGCCAGCAAGTTTGTAGAATTAATTATCATGCCCCCCGAACTGATGGGCGATCCACTCCGGGAAATTTCAGAAAACTGGACCGATGGTTATACACCGATGTTGATCGAAATACTGTCGCTGTCAGGGGCCGAGCGGGCCAATCTGCTCCTGGAATTGCTGCAAGACAAGACGGGCCAGAAGTTTGGTCGCGATACAAACCGGTGGTTTAGCTGGTGGTGGCAACAGGAGCAGGCACAGGTAGCAGACTATGCAACGTTCAAATCATCACTCTATGGACTGATTGATGAAAAGTTTCTCTTATATTTCAGCACTAGTCGAGAAACGCGAATCCGACTCGACGAAGTCCGCTGGGGGGGTGTGATTCAAGACGGTATACCCCCGCTGCGCCAACCCAGGATGTTAGCTGCTGATGAAGCATCCTACCTCGAAGACGACAATATTGTATTTGGCATTGAAATCAATGGTGACGCCCGGGCCTATCCGAAACGAATTCTGGCATGGCATGAAATGTTTGTGGACGATATTGGCGGTATTAATTTTGCCGGCGTTTATTGCACGCTTTGCGGGGCGGTTATTCTGTACAAGACTAACCACAACGGGACTCGGCATGATCTTGGCACCAGTGGATTTTTATATCGGTCAAACAAGCTCATGTATGACAAGGCTACCCAGTCGCTATGGAACACGACCTGGGGGGAACCGGTGATCGGTCCCCTGGTAGATCAGGATATTCGTCTCGAGCGCAGTTATCTGGTCACTACCACCTGGGGTGAATGGAAGCGTCGCCACCCGGACAGCAAGGTGCTGTCACTCGATACCGGATATTCGCGCAATTACGATGAAGGCGTCGCCTATCGACAGTACTTTGCAACCGATGAACTAATGTTCAGTATTTCGACTTCGGATGATCGCCTGAACAACAAGGATGAAATACTGGCATTGACCTTTCCCCAATTTAGCGAGGAGACGATGGCTATCTCGGCCAGTTTCCTGCAAAACAAGCCGATATACGTCAATCGCCTGGGTTCAGTAGAATTTGTCGTATTAACCGATACTAGTGGTGCAAATCGGGTATACGAAGCGAAAAATCACAGCTTCACGAGCTATGATCAGGATGTAACCCTGATCGATAGCAAGGGTATGAAATGGAGCCTGAGCGAGGATGAACTCAAGAGTGGCGATCTCGTGCTCGCTCGATTACCGGCTCACCGGGCCTTCTGGTTTGGCTGGCATTCGGCATTCCCCGACACGACCCTGGTCAGGTGATTAGTCCCAACGATTTTAATCGCTGCTAAACTGGTATTTCTGCTTGTTCGCTTTCCTGCTCCCGGGCCTGATATTTTCTGGCCTGGATTCGCTGGTAAATTTCTTCGCGATGTACTGCTATTTGCCTCGGCGCGTCAACACCAATTCTTACCTGATCAACATGCTAGTTCTCCAGTCAAATTTTTTTGTGATATGAAACACAGTAATTAAACAGGTTACAGCTATTCTGAACCCTGATTAAACCTGAAAATTCTATCCATGCTGAATTCTGAAGACACCACAACCAATTCCATTATCAATATTGGCGAGGATAAAAATATGTTCCTTGAAGGAAAACCGGGTCGGGGAGACTTTATTGATCATACAATACCCCCAGAGATACTTCGGCAAAGAACGGCCAGCTTGAAACTAGCGGGGGAAATCCCGGTCAGTACTTCCCCTCAAATTGAACTAAGGTCAAAAGATAGGCTATTAACTTGCCTGGGACTGGCTATTGACGAAGCCAAGCTTGTGAGGTCATTAATTAAATCGAAAGACCTGGCGGGAGAGCTGAAAGAAAATGATCCCTTTTCTCAACAGTTAATTATTTTGAACAAAGAGATAAACTATCTCGAAGTAAAGCTGACACAGGTTCGCCGAACGGCAAACAGGTATTAGAATAATATTGAATGGTTACCAGATTAGCTCAACGAGCAAGACAATTGTTAACCAGGATAAAGTAACCCCGACGAAAACAACCAACAGGCCTGGTCAGGGGAATACTCAGTTGAAAAGGAGTTATTCGCCGATTTAAGCCGAGGGTATTTGCCAACTAAGCATCTTCTGCATGTACTCCAGAACCAGGTCTCGATACTCAGGTTGCTGTGCCAGATTTTCAAACTCGTGGGGATCTTGTTCGAGGTCGAAAAACAACGGTGGTAGCGATTTGAAGTGTATGTACTTATATCGCCTACTACGAATTACGTTAACCGCACACTGATCCGGTTTAAGCCCGAGGGCGATATTGCCGTCGCTGTCGTTAAAGTTTCGGAAATCGAATCCCCAGTGTGCTTCTTCGCGCCAGTTAGAGGGTGTTGCACCCTGGCAGAACGGTATCAGCGATTCGCCATCACATTGACTCGGAATCGCGATTCCCAGGCATTCCAATATGGTAGGCATGACATCCACGTTCTCGGTGAATGCATTCACTCGCCGACCCCGGGCACTCTTTATCCCTGCCCCTGGAATGCGGACGATGAGCGGAACGTGAAAGGATTGATCGAAATAAGCGTACTTCGAGAACTGCCAATGGTCGCCAAGTTGCTCTCCATGATCGGAGGTGAATACCACCAGCGTGTTTTCATAGATGCCCGCCTGTTCGAGATATGCAATCAGGCGGCCGATGTGGCCATCCACTTCACTCATCATCCCATAGTAAGTAGCCCGTGCTTGCAGCACATCCTTGTCATCGAGTTTGAGGTTATTTTTCGATTGGTAATTGTAGCGGATGCCCCAGCCTCTCTGATGGTGCAGGTAGTAGTCTAAATAAGGGTGCTGGGCGGCTTCGTCCTCCACGGTGGCCGCACGTATCGGTCTCGGCACGTCGATCGGATCGTACATGGAGTGATATGGCTCGGGCGCCACGAACGGCGGGTGCGGGGCAAAATAAGAGAGGTGCACAAACCATGGCTGGTCCTTGCTCGCCGAGAGGTATTTAATGACCTCGTCGGTGAGAAATGAGGTGAAGCTGTCCTCCACGCTGTACTGTGCCGGCGCGGATGTAAGGCCGCCCTGACCACTAGCATCCCTGGGCTTGAATACACCGAGAAATCCCCCGGGCAGCGAATACCCTTTGGCTTCCAGGTCTGCGATCCACGGCAAGGCGTTGGCGTCGGGTAATTCGTCGGTTTCGCCGGAGATAACCGTTTTCATTCCGGGCAGCAAGCCCTCATAGGATGGCATCGCGGTATCGTCTGGTGCGCGCTGTCGGGGATCAGTGTATACGTCCGTATAACCGAAAAGCACCGGATCGTAGCCAGCTTTGCGGGCCTCCAGGGCGACGTTGGTATGACTGGTGTCCAGTGGCATACCGTTGATCACCGAGCGGTGGTTATGAAGATACTTTCCGGTATAGAGACTCGCGCGACTCGGGCCACAGGGCGTCGCCTGGGCAAAATGCTGTTCGAATACCACGCCGTCGGCTGCAAGCCGGTCGAGATTTGGGGTTTGCACGCATGGATGCCCCACAGAAGACAGGCAGTCTCCGCGCCACTGGTCCGCCGTGATAAAAAGGATGTTCATCGGTGTACTCATGGCTGGTCCTGGAAATATAATCGAATGCTGGGGTATCGTCAGGGTTCTGTCAAGTTGACCAGTATCAGCAAAATGAGTGGATCAAAAAGCGATAAAAAAAGGTAAATAACGAGGCAGATTCCTCAATGGTCTATTTACCGATTTGAGTAAACTGTCCCCGTTTCTTTAACTGAGTTAACAGGGTGTGTCCAGGAACAACCGATCAGGAATGATGGTAATAAATTTTGTTAAACGTGGTGGCGTTAAAGCCGTTCATTCTCCGTTTTCCGATCAGTATTACCGGTACGCCCCGACCATTTAGCCGCTTGTAATCGAGGGCGGCTTTTTTTGATTTCTCGATATCATGTTCCCGGTAGGGAATATTGTTTCGTTTGAAATGTTTCCTGGCTTTTTTGCAATACCCGCACCAACTGGTTGAGTACATAATCACGGTTTTACTTTTAGATCGACTGCCGATAGTGGTCAGGGCTGGATCATATTTAAAAGGCTCGACGTTGACTGATTTGAAACTACTGATAATACCGGTGATTTTTTCCAGTTCGGCTTTTTGGGGTGGCTTGTCGCCATAGTGAATATTTCCCCTGTCATCGACCCATTTATACAGTTCGCCGCTGCTCGATGACACCGGTAGTAGCAACGCTAATCCAAGCAGGCAAACTATTAAATTCTTAAATGTCATTAGATTTGAATGATCTGAATCCGTTGTAGATAACTATAGCAGAGATTATTCGCAGGACCCTGCGGGCGCACCTGCTTCACAGCGGGTTTTACTTTCAGATTTGAGAATGGCATCATGTTTGAATGAAAGGATTCCTCGCCTTTCCCATTCTACTATTACTCCTGTTTGGTACCGCTGTGAATGCTCACTTTGCTACCGGTTTGGAGGCCTACAATAGTGGAGACTATGCGACCGCGATAAAAGAATGGAAGCCGCTTGCCGAAAAGGGTATGGCCGATGCCCAGTTCAATTTAGCCTGGATGCACTACTTTGGTAAAGGCGTCAAAAGGAGCTACACTCCTGCGGCCAAATGGTTCCAGTTAGCCGCTGATCAGGGACTTGCCGACGCCCAGTCCAACCTAGGTGTGATGTATCGGGAGGGGCTAGGTGTCACTCAGGATTACAAGAATGCACTCAAGTGGTTCCAGTTAGCTGCCGAACAGGGAAATGCCTACGCCCAGTCCAATCTGGGTGATATGTACCAGCAAGGCTATGGCGTAATTCAGGACTATAGACGCGCCCACATGTGGTTAAGTATATCTGCTTCACAGGGGATTAAAAAATCCCTGGTGGATCGCAACATGCTTGAATTGAAAATGATTCCCGCGGACATAGCGAAAGCCAATGAACTTGCCCGTGAATGTGTGGCGAAGAACTACAAGGGTTGTTGATCTAGAGCTAATACTCATTATTGGTACTGACGGTATTGAAAAGGACGAGAATCATCTAAGTGGGTCAGTTTTGAGTTGCCATTGACACCCTTGTCAACAATTAGCCCACAGCAGTAGAATTTAGATATAAATCATGCAATCCGTAGACGGTTTAAGTGAAGAAGCGAAAATAGCCTACCAGTCCTTTCTCGATATGAGTGACAGTAAGGCAGCACATTTTTACTGCCTGGAAGCAATCGAAAATATATACGAATCTGGTGGCGTACCCAGTATCGCGGAAAATCTGGAGTTGGAAAAATTGCTTGCCTATCACGATAAAAACGTAATCGCGTTTAAAACGGCAATGGATGCGGTAACAGACAGTGATGAAAAAAAAACTTTGATTCAGCTATTATCTTAAATAGTGCTGAGTTCTCTTAATTAGCCGCAACCTGGTCTAAATTGCATCCCTGATTAATCGGGCATTACCTGGCACTTGCTAAGCCGAGTGTAGCTTCAATTCATCATCCCAGGTATGAAAAATCCCGGGCCTCTGGGGAGCATTGGCTTCGCAGGGGTTTTACATTATTCCGACCCACTGGCATCATGGCTGAATGAAAGGATTCCTCGCCTTTCCCGTTCTAATAATTCTGCTTAATGCTACTCCTGCGTTTGCTGACCTGGAGAAAGGTTGGGATGCTTACAGAAGTGGAGATTATTCAACCGCGTTCAATGAGTGGAAACCGCTTGCCGAACAGGGAGTGGCCGATGCCCAATTCAATATTGGTTGGATGTACAACAATGGAATAGGTGTTAAAAAGAACTATAAGACAGCGGTCGAGTGGTACAAGTTAGCCGCTGATAACGAACATCCCGACTCCCAGTACATCTTGGCATTGATGTACCAAAAAGGAAAAGGTACCACCAGGGACCCCAGGGCTGCGGTCAAGTATCTCAAGAAAGCTGTTAAACAAGGGCATATCAAAGCCCAATACGTTCTGGGAATGATGTACTACGAAGGGAAAGGAGTCACCAGGGACTACGAGGCTGCGATCGAGTTGTTCAAGCCCGCTGCCGAACAGGGACATGCCACTGCCCAATACAATCTCGGTTATATGTACCAGCGGGGATATGGCGTAACCCGGGACTATAGCCGCGCTCACATGTGGTTAAATATATCCGCTTCACAGGGAATTAGAATTGCGGTGGTAAACCGCGACATTGTTGAAAATGATATGACACCCGCCCAAATAGAGGAAGCGCGGGAACTCGCCCGTGAATGTATAGCAAACAACTACAAGGATTGCTGAATGAAAGAAGATATTGGGAAGATTATTATTTTACTAATAACTATAACGTTTTCGGCAAATGTACCCCTATACATACCCCCCAAATTACATGGATGTCATTGGACTTAAGTTAAACAGTAATAAACATGTAAATGGTTTCAAATATGGCTTAATTAGAGAGAAATATCCGTTAATGGAAGACATAATTCTGGTAAATGGTGCCCAGGGGCGGAATCGAATTTATTACTTAAATATATGATTTATATCTATATATTGAATCGAACAAATAAAATATTACAACATTTATACCAACAATTCAGGGTTCGGCTTATCCCAATCCGTTTACCCCGTCACTCGCCTCGTGTTCAGATGCATCATCACAAACGTAGCTATTCGTAACTTTGCCTTCCTGTATTGAATCAAGCAA
>JACZQS010000312.1 GCA_022545625.1 Pseudomonadota bacterium | reverse complement strand
CGGGCCGGGGCCGGAGCGCTTGCTCCACCAGGTCCATGGTGCCAGGATCGTGCGCGCCGGCGAGATCGGTCCGGCGGGCGTCGCGGCCGACGGTGTCTGGGATCGCATCGAACGGATCCCGGGGCGGTTCCTGGCCGTTCGTACGGCGGACTGCGTTCCGATCCTGCTGGCCGCGCTTGACGGTTCATTCGTTGCCGCGGTGCATGCGGGCTGGCGCGGGACGGCGCAACGCATCGTCCAGCGCGCGGTTCGCGTGCTCGAGGAACAGGGCTGTCCCCCACAGACGTTGGTCGCCGTCGCCGGTCCGTCGATCGGCCCCTGTTGCTACCCGGTCGCGTTGGAGGTGGCCGCAGCGGTTGCTGCGGCCTCGGCGGTTGGTGTGTCATTCAGAAAAGCTGTCGACGCCTTGTCCAGATTCGAGGGTGTGAAGCGTCGTATGGAACGCACAGCGACTGTCGCGGATATCGCCATCTACGATGACTTTGCGCACCATCCTACAGCGATTGAACTCACCCTGAATGCGCTAAAAGACGATACCAGTGGTCGCCTGTTTGCGGTAATCGAAATACGCTCGAATACGATGAGAATGGGGGTACACGGATCAAGATTTGCCGATTCGCTTGCGGCAGCCGATGTCGTATTGTTCTGCGAGGATAAAAATCTGCAATGGGATTTGCAAGCAATGGCACAATCTTCATCTACACTTGTAATCATTAAGCAAACCCTCGACCAGGTGATAGAAAACCTGGTACAGGATTGCAAAAAAGGTGATCAAATCGTAATTATGAGTAACGGGAACTTCGATAACATACACCCGCGATTGATCGACGCCATGCAATCAAGGCATCAGGAGTAGGATAAATTTACCGCGGAATACCTGATTGATCGGATTTTCCTGTGAATTTCCTTAATCCTGAATAACCATCCGCCTCGTCCAACAGGAATTATTGACCCTAATCGGCTTTCCCCCACTACGGCACACTAAATCCAACAGACCCCTGGTATGAAGACTAAATCAACATCGAGCAAGAAATCCCAACGCCCCAGCAATATTGCCAAATATGAAATCAAGCGTCGTATCGGCAGGGGGTCCATGGGTGTAGTTTACGAGGCCTTCGATCCCTTTGTGCAGCGAACAGTCGCTATCAAAGTGGCCCATTCCCTGGAAGGTCAGAGCCCCAAAGTTACCCAGAAAGTGCGCGAATCATTTTTTTCCGAGGTTTACAGCGCCGGCCGAATGCAGCATCCATCCGTAGTCAGTGTCTATGATGCTGGCCAGGAAGATGACTACAATTATATCGTGATGGAATATGTCGACGGTGTTACCCTGCAGGATTATGTTTCCGGCGATAAATACCTGACGCCTAATGAGGTGGTCGATGTCATTTATCAGTGTGCCAAGGGGCTCGATTATGTACACCGGCAAGGCGTAATTCACCGCGATCTTAAACCCGGTAATATCATGCTCAGTCACGATGGCGAGGTGAAAATCATGGATTTCAGTATTGCCCATATCGATATAGGTATGGAGCAACATGACACCTATGTATTAGGTTCACCGATGTACATGCCCCCCGAACAACTGTCCGAGGAAAAGCGCCTGGTGGCTCAATCTGATATCTACTCACTAGGCGCTTCGATGTATGCGTTGCTCGCACGCCAGGCTCCTTATAAAGCCAGCAATCTCGATTCGCTGATCTACAAAATCGGCAACCTGGACCCCGAACCGTTGCTCGAACTGCAACCCGACATTCCCGTACACATCGTCAAGATTGTTACCAAGGCAATGCAAAAGATAATTTACGACCGCTACGAATCAGCGCAGGAGCTCGCCGACGACCTCAGCCGTTCGTTTAGTCGCTTGCGCCAGGTCGGTGAACGTATCGATGTACAGGAAAAATGGAAGACCCTGCGCTATCTGAATTTTTTCAAGGATTTTAGCGACGATCAAATTACCGAGGTGGTTTACGCGAGTGACTGGAGGGATTTCAAAAAAGGAGATGTGATCGTTAACGAAGGCGACAAGGAAACCTCATTTTTCATCCTCGCTAAGGGCGGTGTCGAAGTGCTTAAGAAAGACAGGGTAGTTGGCACCATGAAACAGGGCGATTGCTTTGGCGAAATAGCATTCATCACCAAACGGCCGCGGGGCGCCACCATCGTCGCGCGAACAGAAGTAACATTGATGACTGTGAGCAATACTTTGATGGAACAGGCATCCCCCGATACCCAGATACAGTACTATAGAATCTTTCTCGAAAACCTGATTGCGAGATTATCCCAAACAACCGAAAAACTAGTCGAATCCAAATATTCTAAAAAGGTGAAATGAACCTGCAAACAGTTATCATTGCGATGACCGGAGCCTCCGGCGCGGCATACACACTGCGCTTACTAGAATTGTGCCTGCAAGCCAAAATACAAATTCAGTTCATTACCTCGCAACCAGGACAAGTCGTACTCGGTATGGAAACAGACTTGAAACTAACCGGCTCGCCACAAAAAATGCAACAACAACTGGCCAGCTATTTTAATTCAGAACCTTCCCAGATCAGCGTGTTTGCAAAAGATCAATGGACTGCGCCAGTCGCGAGCGGATCATCAGTAGCCGATGCGATGGTGGTCTGCCCCTGCACTATGGGGTCCCTGGCCTCGATAGCCGCCGGTACCAGCGAAAATTTAATTCATCGCGCTGCTGATGTGGTGATAAAGGAACAAAAAAAACTGATCCTGGTCCCACGTGAGACGCCATTTTCCAGCATCCACCTGGAGAATATGCTGAAACTGTCAAATTTGGGTGTCGTCATATTGCCATCAAACCCAGGCTTTTATCATGGCGCAACCCAGGTGAGTGATCTGGTCGATTTCATTGTCTGCAGAATTCTCGATCATCTGGGCATAGACAATAACATTTCACCTCGATGGGGTTAACAGGGTGCTCTTTGTCACCTTGAAATGGCACTGATCACACTCCGATGATTGAATTA
Organism: Pseudomonadota bacterium; assembly: GCA_022545625.1. GTDB lineage: Bacteria > Pseudomonadota > Gammaproteobacteria. Next base: position 171 of record JACZQS010000312.1, on the reverse strand, counting down.
CCCCTGTTCCCGCTTAAAACCGTGTTACTACCCGGCAACACACTCTCACTAAAAGTATTTGAAACGCGCTACCTCGATATGATTGCCGAATGCATGCGCGAAGACTCCACCTTCGGCATTATTTTGATCTATAAGGGCGAAGAAACACTGGGCGATACCGATATCCACTCG